>NZ_PCZI01000009.1:0-69006 GCF_002554085.1 Lactobacillus sp. UMNPBX1 | reverse complement strand
ATTCTGGATTCGGAAACCCTTGAAGCTTATTTACCGTGGCAAGAGAAGATCCAGAAGAATTGTAAATAAAAGAACTTAAATAACCGTCTCAGTATAACAGTAACTGGGACGGTTTTTAAGTACACTATTTTATTTGACGCTTACGATCAATCTAATTCACTTTTTTGATTAAAATAATCTAAAAAAAGGCTATCTCAACCTAATTAAGTTAAGATAGTCTCTTTTTTATAGTCCTCTTAAATTGCCCCAATCATTCTTGGGTTCAAATTGAAGAATGGTTTGACAGTTTGAACATTTATTTTCACCAAACTTAGCTTCAAATTCTTGATTACATTTAGGGCATTTAGCCTTAAATTTCAATTCAGATAGAAGTTTCTTAATATGAATTGCTGCCATAATCTTCGCCTCTTTTATCTAATTGCATCAGTAGTGTCTTTATCAAAGAAATGTGCCTTATTGACGTCAAAGCCCATTTGAACTTGATCACCAGGCTTATGATAATCACGTGCATTAACATCAGCAACAAATTCAGTACCATCAACCTTTTGGTAAAGCTGGATGGTTGCACCTAGAAGTTCTGAAACAACTACTGTTGAATTAACAACAGCATTTGGCCAAGTATCTAAAAAGGCTTGCTCAGAGTGAATATCTTCTGGTCGAATACCAAAGACTAAATCCTTATCATTGTAGCCTTTTTCTTCTAACATCTTAGCCTTACCTTCTGGAATAGCAATTTTTAATCCTTTACCGTCGGAAATTTGCCCATCTTTGTAATGAACATTGAAGAAGTTCATTTGTGGAGAGCCAATAAAGCCAGCGACAAACATATTCTTAGGCTTGTTATAAACTTCAAGCGGTGTACCAATCTGTTGTACATGCCCTACTGACATAACCACTACTCGGTCAGCCAAGGTCATCGCTTCAGTTTGGTCGTGGGTAACATAAATTGTAGTCGTACCCAAATTTTGGTGTAACTTAGCAATTTCTGCACGCATGGTAACACGAAGCTTGGCATCCAAGTTTGACAAAGGTTCATCCATTAAGAAGATCGGAGCATCCCGCACAATCGCACGTCCTAAAGCCACACGCTGGCGCTGACCACCAGATAATTCTGAAGGCTTTTTTTGCAAATATTCTTTTAATCCCAGAATATCTGCAGCATGCTTTACTCTTTTATCAATATCTTCTTTAGAATAATGCCGTAGTTTCAGTCCAAATGCCATGTTGTCATAAATAGTCATATGTGGGTACAAAGCATAGTTCTGGAATACCATCGCAATATCTCTATCCTTTGGAGCCACATCATTCATAACTTTATGGTCAATCTCTAAGGTACCTTTACTGATATCTTCCAGACCAGCAATCATTCTTAAAGTTGTTGATTTACCACAACCAGATGGTCCAACAAACACAATAAATTCTTTATTCTTAATGTGTAAATCAAAATCATTTACTGAATAAAAGTCATTTCCGTCATATTTTTTATAAATGTGATTTAAATCTACTTCAACCATTTTTATACCTCATATTCATCATTCATCTTACATAAATATTCTATAAAAATAATGTAAGCGCTTAAATGTAAAGGTGACTAAATTTATTGTGCAACTTAACTAATAATCAAATAGCTAAAGACCAAATCATCCATCTTTCTTAAATTTAAATTTGTTGCCGACTGCAATTTATCTATTCGATATTCCAAAGTATTCCGGTGAATATACATATCTTTAGAAGCTTGGGTTACGTTGCCGCCAACCTTGTATAGAGATGTGATTAATTCCGAGCTCGTTGAAAGCTTTTTCTTATATGTCTGCAAAATAATACTGTTCTTAGTAGAATGTGCAAAATAAAATTGAAGTGCAATTTCTGGAATAGCAACAACTTTTTTCAGCTCTTGAAAATCATTTCCAATTAATTTTTCTTCCTTAAATATTTGTGGTAAATTATCTTCTTTACACCAAACTAAGCCTATCAGGACTCGAGTCATTGTCTCAAAGTCGCCATCAATCGCAGTAATTATTCCCATAATATCTGATTGAGTTAAGGTACATTCTTTATCAATAATTACAAATACAGTCTGATCAAGCCAAAAAGACGATACTTCAGAATTAAAAAATGATAAAATCAAATCTTGCCATTCAGTTTTTCTTTCTGATATTAAATTCTCAATATGTAGATACAAAAAACGTAGCTTACCATTAATTAATGGTTGTTTTTGTCCATTAAAAAGATAATTTTGCCAAGGTGTATATGTCTTAAATAAATCATATTTTCCTTCTAAATTTTTTAAGAGAAAAAACTCACGCTCACTTAAGTCCTTTTTAGCTATAAACCAAGTCTTTCCTTCAAGCGATAAAGCTAAATTTTGATCTTTATCTTTAGGGATAATATTTGTTGCTTCTGGAAATAACTTTTTTAATTCATGACTATCCATAACTATTCCTCTTTTTCAATAACCATCTTGCGATACTCACTTGGAGCCATTTTAGTTTGCTCCTTAAACACACGGAAGAAGTAATTATTATTGCGATAGCCCACCATTTCTGAGATTTCGTTGATATCATAATGAGAATTAGACATTATCTCAATCGAACGAGAAATACGATAGCTATTTAAATATTTGGCAAAGCTTTGTCCCACATTCTTTTTAAAAATTGAACCTAGATAAACTGAATTTATGTGAAAAATATCAGCTACCTTCTTTAGACTTAATTCTTGGTTATAATTATCAGCCACATAATCAATGACCTGTTCAATCACTTCTGGATACTTTCTATGATTCTTACGGTATTGAGCAAAGAAATCATTTAAAATATCTGACAATTCACTAATATTTTCAGTATTTTCAATTTGAGCAATCAAAGCTGCAAAATCTAAATTAATCTCATGATGTTCACCATACATCTTCATTAATACTAAACGACTAAAATATTTTGCGTCTTTAATTTCATTTTGATGTAGTCCCAGTTGATGATAGATTTCTTGCAAATAACTATCGAAATCTGCCGCACTTAAATTGTTCAACTCTAACTTAGAAACAAAATCTGCTACTGCAAGCGGCGTTACCTTTTCATTAAGGTCAATTACCTGATCTTCTAATTGATAAAATACTAATTTATTTGCAAGAGCTTCTATTTTTCTTCCATTAGCTACTACATCATCATTGGCAAATAATCGGTCAATTATCATATTTTCACAATAATCAGCCACTTTTTGCTTAACCAAGCTTAAATTATCTGAGGTATATGTAATTATTGCATAAACATTATTGTTGTCCTCTTGATACCCTAATACAAAATCAAGCTTCTGTAATATTTGAGTAATGTTATCCTGGACATCAATTAAGCCAATAATTGCATAATTATCACTGGCTTCCGTCAAAGTAGCCAATGGTAATTTGCCATGTAATACATCGCGCACTTGAATTCGGCTAGCCATCTGTGCCTGATGTTTGATATTTTTACTCTTCTTTATCCTTCGCTGAGCTTTTTCTACTGCATTTTGTAAATCATCAGGATCTACTGGTTTATTTAAATAATCTACTACACCTTGTTCTAATCCAGTCTTAGCGTAAGAAAAATCTTCATATCCGGACAAAACAATAATCTGAATATCAGGTTGTATTTTCTTGACTGCTGGTAAAAATTTAGTTCCTGGCAATTCTGCCATATTCATGTCAGATATTAATATATCTACGGGATTATTCTTTAAGAATTCCAAAGCAGCCAACGGACTTTTTTCAGCTTTGACAATTTCAATATTAATCTCAGACCAATCCAATAATTTAGGGATCCCTTTAAGGATCATATATTCATCATCTACCAGCATCAATGTATTCATTCTTACTACCTAACTTTCAAAATCAAACGACAGCTTTACCGTTATTCCACCATACCGATTATTAATAATCATCATTTTAAAGTTATGAGTATAATTTGACATTCTTGCATACACATTTTGCAAGCCAATGGACTTATCGCCAACAATAGGCTCTTGTAAATGTAAATTTAATTTACTTAATTCTTCAACATCAATATGCTTTCCGTTATCAATCACCCAAATATTTACTCGTCCATTCTCTAGCCAGCCTTTTACTTTCACTGCATTATTGCCATTGGCAAAATTTACACCATGAGCAAAATAGTTTTCAATAATAGGCTGCAAAGTAAACTTTGGGATTTTTACATTATCAAGATCAGGATCAACATTAATTTGATAGGCTAACTTATCTGGAAACCTAACTTGATATAAAAAGATATAATTCTTAACCAGTTTTATTTCTGCCTTAATCGTAGATTGAACTTGATTGCCAACATTACTCCTCAATAATGAAGCAAAACTAAATACCACTTTGGCCAAATCTCTTGCTCCAATATCAAGAGCTGACATTCTAATATACTCAAGAGTATTCGCCATAAAATGCGGACTAATCTGTGCTTGCAAAGACTTCATATGTGCATCTTGTTGCGCAATTCGCATTTTGTAAATTGTATTAATATAATTGTTAATCTCATCTAACATAGTGTTGATACTATGCGACAGGAGGTTTAAATCACCATAATGACTCGAATCAATTTTTACTCTAGCATTTAAATCATTATTGCTTACTTGCTTAGTTGTTTTAATAATCTCTGATAATTGTTTTCTATATCTTGTAAAAATAGCAATAAATGAACCAAGTAATAAGGATAGAACAATTACCCCACAAATTAAAATAGGCAATATACGCTTAAATATCAGTTTTTTAGAATCTACATCATTAAAAAAGGTATAAACGACATATCCTTTATCTAAATCAGCCTTCTTATATGAATAATCTTTTAAACCTAAAACACCTTTATCATTAAATACTCGTCGAATATGTTTACGTTCAGAATTAGAAATCGATTTATCCGCAAAATTATATAAAACTCGTCCATCTTGTGACATTAAAACTAATTGCAGCTTTGTATGATTACTAATCCTATTCAAATCTTTATTCAATATTTTTTGATCATAATTTGCTCCAACAATTCCGACAATGCTGTCTTGTTGAGGACTAATAATATTGCTATAAATCATCCTAGGATTGAAAGCTTTATTACTAGCTATTTTTCTACCGTTCGTATTATAACGACTAGACTGTGAAGCCACATTTATATCATCAAACTGAACAGACAAATTAGTTAATGTAGGATACGTAACATAAAAACTTTCATTTGCTTTAGGCCAATTAAAATAATCATTATTTTGATAGCTATCATCAATTATCTGTTGACTATACTTAGCGGGATCATTTTCTAAATACTTATGAATATTATTAATTCGTGACTGATTTTCTGAAAGATAATTAGCAATATTATTAGTAATCGTTATTTCATTTTGCAACTCATCACTAACTTTAGTAATCGCCAAGTTTTGAACACTTTTTTGTTCTAATTTGTAATTTTTGATACTAATATTTAAGAAAATAGCTGTTGTTATGCAAATAATAAGAGAAAGAATAACTGTAAAACCTAACATTAAGCGTTGAAAACTTGATTTCATTTTATTCTATCTGACTTTCAACCTTATAAATCCAATTCTTGGTAGTCAATTGACACCAAATAACTACTGCCGAAATTGATATAAATAATAATAACCCTGGGAAAAAGAATGTAATTGCAATTATTCCTGCCGTACCTGCAACAAATTTGATCAAACCTGAAAAATCTACAAAAAATTCTGCAAAAGCTAATTTAATTGCGTTTTTAAAATCTACATCGAAATTACTTTCTAAACTTAATGTATACATTCCTACTACTGGAATTAAAATTTCCAAGACGACCATAGTTACTATTACAGGTAAGATCCATGGTGTTTTCATTTGTGAAGTTAAATATAAGTCATAAAATACAAATAACATTGGTAAGAAGAAAACATAAAAATGTAAATTAGCTAACCAAAAATATTTTTTATAGATTTTCCATGACTCTTTAAACGAATATTCTTGATATCTAAATTTATGATTCAAGAACGTTTCATATATTGCCCTCAAAGCTGGCCCAAATCCTAAAACTAAAAGTCCAGCTAAAGAAAAAAGCCAAAATTCCAAATTTAAAATAATCAATACTAGCACCCTGACAAATGCCTTCTGCATCACTGATCCAACCATATTGAAACCTCTTTCATCCACTATAACTTATACTATCATAAAAAGTGTCACTCATCATAAAAACGAGTGACACTTTTTCAAAATACTCTTAAATTATTTTTGAGCTAAGAATTTATCATATTGTTTTTGCAAACCAGCTTGAATTTTATCATAACCAGCTGTCTTTAATTCTTTATCCATTTTCTTAATAGTTGGAACAGGATCAGCTGTACCAGTGTTTAAGATATCAAGATACTTACTCATAACATTAGAACAGTTAGTAACTTCTGTCTTATATTGAGTTGTGTCTGGAATAAAGCCTAAATCACTAGCTTCCTTAGCTTTCTTGATGTCTTCTTTACGTTGATCAATCTTCTTTTGTGACAAAGTATTTTGGGTGTAAAGTAAGTCATTGTTACCCATCATCCAAGCTCCAATGAAGTAACCTGGTTGATATTTAGAAGTAGTCTTAATCTTACCCTTTGCTTTATCAGTAAAGTGCCATTGTTGTCCTTCAAGTCCCCAAGTAATATTGTTCAAGAGCTTCGGATCAGTATTCAATGCGTTCAAGACTTCCATAGCTTCCTTCTTATGTTGTGAAGTTTTTGAAATTGACCAAATAGCTACTTGAGCTTGAGCCTCACTCTTTAAAGAATCAGTAATTGCATAACTTACCATCTTCTTACCACCTGAAGCATTTTCCAATGCAGTATCACCATAGTCAAATGGTCCTTGAGTTTCTTGACGTGAGAACCAGGTATTATCTTGTAAGTTATATTGAGTAGTAGAAGTTGCTGCATCTTTTGGAATATATCCCTTTTGATACCATCCATGTAATGTCTTTAAAATTGATTGCATTTCTGGTTGATCATATGCATTGAATACCTTACTGCTCTTACCTGTTGAATCAACAGCAAATGGAAGCCCATTTCCTAAGAGGAAGTCCATATGCCGAGGGCTAGCCTTAAATCCTTGTCCAATAGCAAAAGCAGCAACATTTGGTTTAGCAGCATGGAACTTAGCCATAGCCGAAGTTGCATCAGCATAAGTTTTAATATTATCAGGTTTAATATTGTACTTATCTAAGTATGCTTTATTAAAAGTAATAGCATTATTGGCATAAACATTGCCATTTACAGGGAATCCATAAATCTTGCCATTTACTTTTACACCTTTCCAATAAGCTGGATCGACTCCCTTATATGCTTTAGGAGCGTACTTTTTAATTAAATCAGTCATATCAGCATATGCACCTTTTTGCGCATTAACAGCATAGTTTTGTGCAAAAGCTAAATCATATTTATCACCTGAGGTGACCATTACATTATATTTTTGTTGATAATCACCCCAGCCAATAAATTTCATTGATAATTGCACATTAGGATACTTTTTAGCTAATTCTTTATTAGCTCTTTTAATCATGGCTGAATAGTTCTTAGGTTTATCACCTGGCATGTACATTGACACAACTGTCTTACCACCGTTAGATGAATTTTGTTTATTTCCACAAGCAGTTAATAATGTCGTTAAACTTAGAACTGCCGTAGCACTTAAAGCGACTTTATTCCATTTTCTCATTTTGAATACCTCCATGTATTCTCTAACCTTTAACTCCCCCAATTTGCATTCCTTTAACAAAGTATTTTTGGAAGAAAGGATAAGTCAAAGCGATTGGCAAGGTAGCAATTACAACAACTGCAAATTTCATACCTTCAGTAGGAAGTTCAGCACCTGCTAAAGCTGTGCTACCACCTTGTGTCATTGCCTGAGTCATGTATTGAATATTATTTTGAATTTGAACTAACAAATACTGCAATGGGATAAACTTAGTATCTGTTAAGTAAAGCATTGCATTGAACCAATCATTCCATAAGCTTAAGCAAGTAAACAAACTAATTGTTGCAATACCTGGAATTGCTAGGGGAACAACAATGTCCCAAAAGATCTTTAATTCACCGGCACCATCAACTCTTGCAGATTCAAGAATCGATTCTGAAATTGATGTCTTGAAATAAGTTCTCATAATTAAAACATTATAAACACCGAAAGCTTGTGGAAGAATGATTGCCCAAATGTTGTCTTTCAACCCCAACATCTGCGTAACAACTAAATAAGTTGGAACCATACCCGGAGTAAATAGCATTGATACTAAAGCAAAAATAGTAAAGAATCTAGCAAATGCAAAATCTTTTCTTGAAATAGCATAAGCGTAAGTTGAACTAAACAAACTATTCATGATAGTACCAATTACAGTAATAAAAATTGATGCTCCCAAACTTGTAAGTAATTGGTTACTCATTCTTGCTAGATATTCATAACTAGCAAACGTCCAATGTTTTGGCCAGAATTGATAACCATAAGTTGTAATGTCACTTTCCTTGGTCAATGACAAAATAATGATGAAGAAGAAAGGTAAAACACAACTCAAGGCAACTGCTGCCAACAAAATATTAAAGATGATATTTGTTCCTTTACTAAAGCTACGGATTTCCACCGCAGACAGGTGTTTTTTCTTTCTCATAAATCCGTCTCCTTAGAATAAAGCAGCGTCAGGTTGCTTCTTTCTTACAATTAAGTTTGTAATAACGATTAATGCCATACCAACTACAGATTGCAATAAACCTGCTGCGGTTGACATCCCAATATCATTTGTCTGTGTTAAAGCACGATAAATGTAAGTATCAAAAGTCTGTGTAACGTTTATTAAGGAACCAGACATACGAGGCACTAAGTAGAATAGACCGAAGTCACTTCTAAAGATACCACCTACATTTAAGATAAACATTAAGGTAGCTACCGGTAGAATTTGAGGCAAAGTAACATTCTTAATTTGTTGCCACTTATTTGCCCCATCAATCATAGCTGCATCATAATATTCTGGATTAATACCCATAGCTGTAGCAAAGTATAAGATACTGTTATAACCTAAACCTTTCCATACTCCCAAGAATATCAAGATTGCCGGCCATACAGCTGGAGTATTATAGAAGTCAATTGGTTTACCACCCGTAGCCTGGATAATTTGATTAATAATACCTTTGTCCGGACTTAAGAATGCATAAACGAAGTATGCCAACACAGCCCATGACAAGAAGTATGGAAATAGCATTGCAGTTTGGTAAACTTTCAATGTTCGTCTATTTCTTAATTGACTCATCACAATACCATTAAAAATAGCGAAGAAGAAGTTCAATGCCAAAAATGCCAAATTATAACCTACCGTGTTTCTCAAAACTATCCAAAAATCTGCAGATTTAAAGAAGAATTGAAAGTTCTTAAATCCTACCCAAGGACTATGGAATAAGCTATACATAAATCCTTGGTCTGAATACTGGAAATTTTGAAAAGCTACTAAATTAGCCACTACAGGAATGTAAAAGAATATAATTAGAAAAATCGTACCTGGTAGAACAAGCAAAAGATATATTCTATTTCTATATACTTTTTGAAAAAAGTTTTCTTTCTTCTTTGACGTGTTCATTCTCTTTTCCTCCTTTCCTCATTTCACTTACAATTATAAAAGCGCTTTCAAGATAGCTAAATAAACTAATTAAAGAATAAGATGTACAAACTAAAGAATAATAAAAAATATGTGTTCATATACAAACACATATCCTTTACATCACCACGAAATATCACTAGGGCTGACTATTTCAAAATATCGTCCATTACCAAATTCATCATCAATATGCTTATCCATTTCTTTAGTTGGAAGATCCATTTGGAATTGATTTCTTTCAATCAAATCCGACACAGTTCTAATTCTCTGTAGCATCCCGCCAAAGCGAATATCTAAAATCTCTGATCCATTAGACTTATTTTCATTAAACCAAAGATGCATTCTCTGATCTGCCAGATCTTGCAACTCAGCACGATAGTCTGACAGCTCACCTAAAGAATATTTTTTGTTAATTAGATCATTCATCAAATGGGCTTTCTTGCTCAAAACCAATGCAAGTTGAATATAATAATTAAACAACAAGCCAGAATACTCTGATGGCACCACATCGGATAATTTTTGTGTTAATTCATGATAATATTCACTGAAATCGCCATGCTTCAAATTCTGATAATAACGTGGTTGCATCAAATCCTCATATAACAATAATTTACTTGGAATCATATCTTTTTCATTCGTAATTGAACGAGGATTATCAAACTGATCCAATAACATATAACTTGTAAAATCTTCATCTTGCATCATTTTAAAATTATTTGCAAACTCTCTTTGCTCAGGTTGATCCTCATATTGATAATCTGAAAATACCTGCCAACCTAAGTATGAAGCCGCAAATGGTGTCTCTGCTCCATCATCTCGCCAAGCAGTAGTTGCAATTTTTTTAATCCCTGCCTTTTTAGCCGCTATCATTCCTGCTTTAATGGTAGCAAGCATCTTGCTTTGATTAGGTGCCAGACGACCCCAAGTCCAAATTCCCATGGCAAAATAGACATTGTCTGTTAATTCAAAATGCTTTTTCATTACTGGCAGATAATGATTTACATCAGTTGAGTAATAATCCCAATAAACCTGTCCAATTTGAGGATCAACCTTAAATTCTTTTAAATTTGCTTGCGGATCATACATCATATGGGTAGGACTACCGATCTCAAACCACATGTCGCTCCACATCATTGGCTTGAGATTAAGTTCTTTGCATAATTCAAAAACCATTTCAACATGTTGCTTCATTAATCCATATTGATCTATTGTTCCGTGATCAAAGAAGTATCTTCCTAAACCTAAATTATGCGCTTCATCCATTCCAAGATGAATTTTATTAGTTAAAAATGGTTTAGTAGCCGCAATCAATTCTCTTTTGACGAATTCACGTGTTTTACGTTTACCAACATATAAATTATCAGTAGTGTCTGCAATATCATTAAAATGTTCCCATTTAAATACATTTTTCAAATGAGCCAATGCCTGAATTGCAGGCACTAAAGTTACACCTAACTTATCTGCATAAACGGCTAATTCGTGTAATTCGGCTTGCGAATAGCGTCCACGTTGCATCCCAAAATAAGGTTCTTCTGGAATTGCAAACTCATCTTCCAAATAAAGCCAAATTTCAGTGTAGCCTAAACCTGCCAAACGACAAATTTGTTGTTTAAAATAATTAACTGATAAAACTGCGTTTCTTGCTAAATCAATCATTCCAATTAATTCGTCAAAATGTGATGAATATGTACACCGCTGGTCAACATCATTCTTAATCAGACCTAATGCATAATTATATGCACGCAACAAATCATTTTTAGTTGCACTAGCAATCTCAATCACTTTTCCATGTTTATTAACTGAGTACCCTGATTTTTTTTTAGTAAATGAAAACTCATAATTTCGAGTTGAAATCTTACGATATTTTTCTAATTCAGCAAATGCAAATTTTTTATCCATAATTATTGCCTTCTTTTTATGTTAAAAATTTTTATAATTAACTATGAGAACTTAATTTAAACTTTTTGTTTAAGAAAGGATGTGTTTTATCATGAAATTAACTCGTAACGCTCTTTTAACTATTAGTATTATTCTCCTCTCTTCTCTTACTGCATGCAGTCAAAATACTACGCCTTCTACCTCTACCAAGTGGGACGCATCTCCTGTTATTCAAGAAATGAATAAACAAGCTTTTATTGATCATCCAGAGCAATGGAAAGAAATTACTCAAAAATATAATTATGGTAAGAAAATTCATTCCCTAAAAATATTAAACCAAGTCTTATACACTGGTAATAAGCATGCTTCTGCTGTTAATTCTATGAATGACTTTGAAAACATACATTATCCCAAATTAACTTCTCAAGATAACCTCAAAATAATTAATATTCCTAGTTTTTATAGTTTAAATTCCACCGCTCGAAATAAATATGTTGCGGTACTTAAATCTAAAATAAAACAGATTTCTCAAAAACAACCGCTTATCTTAAACTTTTCAAACAATCTAGGTGGAGATTATAGAGTTATGATTGCAGGCTTGTCTAATTTTATTCCTAACGGTAAGGTATTATCAGAAATCACCAAGACAGGCAAAGTCACTAATATTACACTGAATTCGAATACAATTAAACAAAATAATCGCACTGTTTCATCATTAAGTTCACATCATTTAACTAAACGTAAAGTTTTTGTTATTACTAATGAAAATACTGCCAGTGCAGCTGAATACACCATAATTGCTTTAACTAGAAATCCCAACGTAAAAACAATTGGTTATCCTACTGCTGGATGTACAACGGGAACAACCGGGTTCAAATTTGGTCCTTCTAAAAAATACATTGCATTAATTCCTAATTCTAAGATTGTCGCCCCACATTCAATAAACGGACGAAAAGTTTTTTGTAATGATCCCATTACTCCAGATATTCAAACTATCTATCGTCCAATCAATAACCCTATAAACAGTTCTAAAATATCGCAAACACCACTAGATAAAGACTTCGTGAAAGAATTGAAAAAAATGATTTAGTATAATACCTATCAATCTAACTCTCTCCACCATCATTTTGCAAAGTGTACAAATTATAGTAATAACCTTTTTGGGCGAGCAATTGCTCATGCGTACCTTTTTCAATAATCCTACCTTTATCCAACACAATTATCTGATCAGCATCAGCTATCGTTGATAAACGGTGCGCAATCGCTAAAGTTGTTCGTCCTTTACGTAGCCTCTTTAATCCTTGTTGGATCAAGGTTTCTGTTTCAGTATCAACATTAGCAGTTGCTTCATCCAATACTAAAATTTTAGGGTCAGTGACCAACGTTCGTGCAAAAGAGATCAATTGTCTTTCACCTTGGCTTAATTCAGTACCGCCTTCAATTACTTTGGCATGATATTGACCCGGCATTTTTTCAATAAATTGATCAGCTTGTACTTCCTTAGCTGCTGTTTTTATTTGCTGATCAGTAATTTTGTGATTATAAAGTCTAATGTTAGAACTTATATCACCATAAAACATAAAAGGCTCTTGTAAAACTAATCCTAATTTTTTACGCAATTCTTCTTTAGGATATTTCCTAATATCAACCCCATCGATTAATATTTTTCCTTGATAAAATTCATAAAAACGCATCATAACATTAATAATTGAACTTTTACCTGATCCTGTATGGCCAACTATACCAAGGGTTTCACCTGGATTTACTGTAAAACTAATATCATGTAATATTTCATGTTTTCCATCATATGAGAAATTAACATGTTTAAATTCAATTTTTCCTTCTTTAATTTTTAATCCTTGAACTGCATTTTGCTTTGGTTCATATTCAGTATTATCCAAAATGCGAAATATTCTTTTACCAGCTACTATCCCATCTTGGAATAATGTCATTTGATCCATCATCGTAGCTATTGGATTAAAAAGCTGAGAAATATATTGAGAAAATGCATATACAACACCAGCTGGGACAAAAACATCATGAAGAGGAAAACCAAAATACATTAATGAAACTGCTAATGCTAAAGAATACAGTAAACTAGTAAGTGGCGACAATAATAAGGAATTCATCTGAATCATGTTCAATCGAACATTTTGTAATCCACCATTTTCACCTTCAAAAAGATTAGTCATCCTCTCTTCTTGTTTAAATTGCTGAATTACAGAAACACCTTCAATTGATTCATTTAAATTGGTGTTAATTCGACTCAATCGTTCACGAAAATCACGATATAGCTTAGAACTTTGAAGAGAATAAACATACATGATTAATAACATGATTGGCAGAAAAACTAACATTAATAATCCCGCTATTTTATTAGTCATAAACATTGCAATCAATGCCGTTATAATCGAGAAAATCGCCATTAAAGTGCTATTGACTACTGTTAAAAAGCTACTCAAAGTCATCGTATCATTTGTTACTCTTGAAACAATTGAACCAGCGGGTGTTTGATCAAAATAACGCATCCCTAACCTGTGCAATTTCCGATACAATACTTTTCTTACTTTCTCTAAGGTATACTCAGCTCCTACAGCATAATAATATTCATAAACAAATTGCAGTATAGCTTTTATAATCGACACTAAAGCATACAACAATCCTGCAAATAAAATAATTTGAGTAGTTGCACTTTGATTAAGCAAAAAATGATCTAAAAAGTACTGCAATCCATATGGCAACAACATATTAATTGCACTTACTAAGAACGCACCAATAATCGCTACAATAATTTGAACTTTATAATACATGAAGAAACTGAACAAGCGCTTAATAATTTGCCACTGTTCTTTCATGGGGATATTTTTCGCCCAAATAGATTGATTACTTTTTTCATCCATTACTACTCACCCACCTTATCTTCTAATTCTTGTCGGCGCCACATCTCTGCATACCAGCCATCTTGCTTTAATAGCTGTTGATGAGTTCCTCGTTCAATAATATGACCATTTTTAAGAACCAAAATAAGATCTGCGTTCATGACTGAAGTCAAACGGTGAGCTGCGATAATAGTTGTTTTATTTCTCCTCTCTTGTTTTAAAGAACTTAAAATTGTTGTTTCAGTTTTAGCATCCACTGCTGACAAGGCATCGTCCATAATTAAAATTTGACTATGTTTAAGCAAAGCACGTGCTATTGAAATACGTTGACGCTGCCCACCAGAAAGTGAAATCCCATTTTCACCTACTAATGTGTTATAAGCTAAAGGCATCTGAAGAATATCATTATGCAAATCACTCTTTTTGGCCGCCTCAATAATCTGATTTTCTCCAGCATCTCCTTGAGAAAAAGCAATATTTTTCTGAATACTGGTTGAAAACAAATAATTATTTTGTGGAACGTAAGCTATATTACGCAACAACACATTTAATGGAATAGTCCGAATATCATGTCCATTTAATAAAATTTCCCCTTGATAATCATCAAATTCTCTTAAAAGCAGTTGAATGATAGTTGTTTTGCCTGAGCCGACCTTTCCAACTAATCCTAACGTCTGACCAGGTTTTAAAGTAAATTGAATATTAGTCAAGACAGGAATTTCTTTTTCATCAGGGTAGGCAAATTTCTTTATGTTATATTGCAAATCACCGTAAATATCTTTTGAAGTTAATTTTTCATCTGCATGTGCATCAGTAATTAAAGGCTTTTCATCTAATAATTTTTGGACTCGATCATAACTCGCGCTCCCTCTTTCCAAAATATTAAACAGATAACCTATCGCAAACATTGGCCAAACCATATTGCCAATATAAGCTATGAATGACACCAATTGCCCGATCGATAAAGTATTATTTTTGACTAACAGACCACCATAAATAATGGTGATCGCATATGTCGTCCCTACAATGAAGGTACCTAACGGATCAAATAGACAATTCCACACAAAAACTCTTTTATTAATCTTAATGGTTTTATCTACCATCTGATCAAAAGAAGAAGTGTCATTTTCATCCTCACCAAAGGTTTTCAAAACCTTAATACCTGAAACTGACTCTTGCGTTTTATTATTTAATTTAGAAAAGGCTGCTTGAGATCTATCAAAAGCATCATGCAAACGCGTACCTAATCTTTTAGCACCATAAGCTAGAAATGGAAATGGAATTAATGCCACAATGGTTAAGCGAAAATCAATAAAACAAATCATTGCTATCATTGTAGAAATCCCAATTACTAATGCATCAACCAAAGTAAGAATGCCATCACCTGCTACATTTTGAATAGCCAAAACATCATTAGTCGCATGTGCCATTAAGTCACCAGTACGATGGCGCTGGTAAAATGTTCGATCCATAATCATAAAATGATGATAAAGTTTAGAACGCATTTGTCTTTCTAATTTGGCTGCACCACCCCAAATTTGTTTTCGCCAAAAGTAGCGTAAAATATAAATCACAATTGCTGTGGCAATTACTGCCAAGATTAATAACCCGTATTGACTCCAAGTAATATGATTTTTATCTAGTTCATCAGCCATCACACCCAACACTCGGGGAGGAATCAGGTTGGCTAATGATGTCATTGCTAACAGAGTAATACCAATAGCATATCTTTTTTTCTCTCTTTTGAAGAACCAATCTAATTTCTTGAAGATATCCATAGTTCTACCTCAAAGATAAGAGTATCCTCTTTATGTTTTAATCAAATTCATAGGTTCTAATTTCAGCTGGTTGAAGATCAGAAGTAACCTTTTCTATCATTCCTTCACCTAACAAGTTCACAATTGTTGTAGCCTCTTTACCAAATAGTTTTACTTTAAGGGGCTGAATCTTGTTAGTCAAATTATATCCACGTACTAACATTTTTCCTTCAGGTGTTACGTAAGTAGCAGTAACTTGAAAAGCAGGATTATTAATAGATAAGAATTGCTCATCAATCTTATATTCACCAGTATGGTGTCCAAGTTGACTGGCAACTAATTCAATCTGATTTGCTTTAGCAATTTGGTATGCTGCTACTTGTTCTTTCTCAGAACCATCAGTTAACTGAACAGACAATTTAGCATGAAACTTACCTTGACACTGTGAATCCTTAGTTGGAAAATACCCCCAGTCGCCTAATTCTCCAACACAACGCAAAAGCGTAATCGCTAATTTAGAACCATCTGAATTAGTTTCATATTCATTTAGTCCATAATTTCCAACAACAATTCCTCGCTCTGCATCGTGCAGTGAAACAAAGGCTTGCTCATGTTGCGGATTTTCTGGGTTCTTCCAGTTTTTACTTACTTTATTATTTCTTGTTACAACTTCAAAAATCGAATCACTATCATTCGTTGCTACTTGCATCCCCGTATCGAAAACAGCTTGCAAACGATGGTCTTTAATTTCATTATTACCAGCAATCTTGATCTCTACATGATGCCATTGGTCCATTAATATCAGTTCAACTCTTAACTTAAATTCATGTAATACGTTGGAACGCTTAGCTGTACGATGAGTAATATCAATAACCTGCTCTTCTTCTTGCTTTAATTTTTCATCAGCAGAAACTGGTAGCATCATAGTTTGAGTGAAGCTTAGTTTTTGTCCATCAATTAAATCCGTCTTAACTAAATCACGAATCTTACTATCAAAAATTATTTCTTGATTATCTGCTGATTGACGATAAATGTATTCATTACCAATATCCCCGGTATCAACTAAATTCATTACAGTACCTAATTTACCAAAGCGATCATAAATTCTTAATTGACCGTTTTTAGTAACTTCAACTTCAATATTTGAATTCTTTAATTGATATTCATTTTGAGTAGTACCTAATTTTTGACCTTGATCTTCCTTAATATGAGCTAGATAAAATGTTGTCCATGAAAAAGGTGCTAATGAAGAAGTAAACGTAATTTGGACATAAGCTGCCATGTATGGTACTCTAAATGCTCTTTCTGGTAAATCATAACCAAATTGAACATATTTCTTTTCAACGCGATATGGCAATGGTCGCTTCTGTCCATCGTAAACACCATAATTTTGATGCTTCTGCAGATATTCTGCACATTCTTGATATGCTTTTTGTGGAGTAGTCCCTGCAAACAAACAACGATGTACTTCCAAGGTAACTGTCTTTTCTTCAGTTCTTTTAATTCCAGAAGGATTCATTACTACAAACGGATAACCATCTTTAGGTAAAGAAGTAGTATTAATTTTTTGAGTAAAGTCATTTAGAGCTGATTCACATAATGACTTACCTACTTGTCCTACCTTAGCAAAACGATTCATCATTCCTCGGTGGACGCTATCAACACTGCAACCAGTAATAGAATCATGTGGATTGTTTCTCAATAATTCTTCCCAAGCGTATTCAAGTTTATCTTGATCGGAAGCAGAGATTTTCTTATTTAATAAAAAGATGGGCTCAACCTTATTTTCTAATAATCGTTCCATCTTAGTATTAGTTTGTTTCAGATAAATACGACTAGAAGCAGTATTGGCTAAGGTATACCAACCATCTGTGTCTTGTGACGTCAATTCTCCTTTTACCGTTGATAAGTCTTTAGGCAAATCTTTCTTTAGCTGCTTGATATAATCCTCAAAATTGGAATGAATAAACTCATAATCAGGGAAAAGTTCATTAGCAACCTTAATTGCCTTAGTTACGTCCATCTGCGGTGGTTGATGATCTACACCATTCATAAATAAAAGATCTGGTGTTGAAGCAAACTTTTCAGCTTCTGCTAACTTTTGTGTCCAATATTTTTTAGCTTCATCCCGATCAACAGGAATTTCATTACCATTTGAATACCAATTAGCAAACAAAATCGCTAGCACCTTATCTTTATCAGGAGATTGCCACCACATCTCAGAATAAGTTGAATCAAAATCGCCTTGGCCAACCTGATTATTAAATCCTGTTGGCATCACTCCCCGACCAAAAGCAACAGTATCAAAGCCAGATAACTTCATAATTTGTGGAGCTTGCCCCATATTACCGAAGGTATCAGGGAAATAGCCTACAGGCACTCGATCATGTCCATAACGTAAAGCCTTTTTTCGTCCAATAAGCATATTTCTCACATTAGATTCAGGACTAATCAAAAAATCATCTTGCAAAATATAAAAAGGACCAACTCTTAATTTTCCTTCTTTAATATACTTCATTACTTCGTCACGTTTTTCAGGGCGTACTGACAAATAATCATCAATGATAACATCTTGTCCATCAAGATGAAAACTATCGTAATCTGGATCATGTTTGAACAAATATAATAAATCATCCATCAAATTAATCAGACGCATATGATGTTCTTCAAAGCTCATATACCATTCTCTGTCCCAATGGCTGTGTGAAATAATAAATACTTTTTTCTTTGTCATAATTCTAACCTCTAATTTTCAATTCTTAAATCAAAGTAATCTAAGACTAATTCACAAAACATCATATTAGCCCATGAAAACCACGGTCTAGTAAACTTAGTTGGATCATTAGGATCAAATCCTTCATGCATCATGTTTGTATTACCTGTAGTGGCAACTAATGTATTCAAAATTTGTTCTTTATATTTTTTATCTGAATTAGTTAACCCTTCAATTGCTAAAGCAATTGGCCAAATATATCCTACTGGCGTATGTGGTGAACCTATTCCTTTAGCATATTTTCCTTCATAATAATATTTATTTTGCTTACTTAATGCAGCGTTGCGCGTATTTTGATATAAAGAATCATTTGCCGCGATTAAGCCTAAATAAGGTAAGCTAATTAAATCAGGAACATTGGCATCGTCCATAAATAATTTGTGACCTAGACCATCAACTTCAAAAGCGAATATCTTATTACCAGATTGGTCTTTCATCACACCATATTTTTGAATTCCTTCCCAGATTTCATCTGCTAATGCACCGCACTTGGCTGCAAAATCTGAATCATGAAGTACTTCTCGGTAAATTATAGCTAATTGCAATAACACACCATGGGCAAACATGTTCTCCGGAATTGAGTAATTATAAACACACGCATCATCACTTGGCCGAAAACCGCACCATGTCATTCCTGTGTAACCAACATCACCACCACGACCATGATTAATTAATGTATCCTCTGGTCGATCAATAAAGCGTTCAAATGTATATGGCGAATCTACATGCTTTTGTTCAACTTTCAACGTATTTACCGCTTTATGTGTTGCTGCAATAAATTCATTATCAAAAATAGAAGTATCATCAGTATTTTTCCAATAAAGATAAGCTAAGTTGATAGGATAACACAGCGAATCAATTTCATACTTTCTTTCCCAAATCCATGGTCCCATCTTAGTTTGATCATCTTGGTGGCCTTTATTATTTGCGGTTTGATTAAAAGCATTGGCATACGGATCAAGACTCATATTAAAAAATTGACGCTGTAAAACCTTCTTTAATAAATTTGCAGTTTCAGAATCATTCTTTGCCGCAATCAAATATGGTCTTACTTGTGCAGTTGAATCTCTCTGCCACATTGCAGGAATATCTCCTGTTAATACAAAAATTCCATGTTCATCTTCAACTAGTGCATTCTTCACTGTGTCGGAAAAAGTTAATTCAAAAACTTTACCCCATTTTTCATGTTTACCATTACATAAGTTTTTAACCTGATCAGTTAATTCATTAATGCCCTTTGGAATTGTCTTCATTTTCTTCCACTCTTTCTTGGTATCTTTTACTACTTGAAATATATCATTTATTCTGCTTAAATTGTCACTGAAAGCGGAAACAATACCGAAAAGTCGGTATTTGTAGATATACCAAGTGAGATGACTCAATGAAATATATTGAAATTTATAATGATTTAAAAAGAGCAATTCTCCGACGAGAAATTGCTCCTAACGCATTAGTCCCTAGTGAAAAAGCACTAACAATTAAATATCACGTAAGTCGTATTACAGCTAAACACGCTTTAAATGCTTTAAATGCAGACGGCTTAATTTATCGTATTCAAGGAAAAGGTAGCTTCGTCAAGGAACATGGGACATTAAAATCCCACCAAATTTTATTAGTACTTCCCTTTTCTGGAAATTCTGATTTAGGTAACTACGTTTCAGGTATCCAAAGCGTACTCAATGATACAACCTGGAAGTTACTCTCAATTACCAATAAAGAATTTTTTGACTTATCTTTAAATCAACTAAAAGAAAATTATGCAGGTATTATTTATTACCCCCAAAATTTAGCCAAAGAACTGCCTCTATTACTAAACATTTACTTGCATGACTTTCCTCTTGTTCTACTTGACCAAACTATTCCAGGCGCAATTATCCCTAGTGCGATTAGTGACAATATTGGAGGTGGCTATCTAGCATGCCAGCATTTAATTAACCAAAAATATCAAAAAATAGCTTTTTATAGTAATACTAACTTTACCAATGACCTCAGTGGTTCTGTAGCAGAAAGATTTTTAGGATATGTTAAAGCACTTAGAAAAAGCAATATTACAGGATTTAACCCATTAGAGTTAACTGAAACGTTACGCCAATTAAGTCTCGATAAATTATCTGATTATCTTAAAAAGCAAAAGATTGATGCTATTATTGCAGAAAACGATATTTTAGCTTTTAAGTTATTAGATCTCTTTCAGAAAAATAATATTAATGTACCACAGAACCTAGCAATAATTGGTTTTGATAATTTGCCCATTACCAACTTAACCAATCCCAAACTTAGCAGTATTGGACAAGACTTCAATCAATTAGGAGCAAGCGCAATCAATCTCTTACTAAGGCAAATTAATGATCCAAAATTAGAATTTAATAAACAAATCATCGTCCCGGTTAAGTTAATAACTCGTGCTTCAACTAAAGGAGAAAATTAATTATGGATATTACACAAATTGACACTCGAATCGGTAGTAAAAGCAATTATCATTTCTCACACGGTAATACACTGCCTTTAACAGGTACACCATTTGCAATGAATTATCTCAGCGTCCAAACTAATCAAGACAATAGTTGGTGGTTCAATCCCGATGAATATACTTTTGCAGGTATCCGACTAACTCATCAACCCAGCCCTTGGATTGGTGATTTTCAACATTTTTTATTCAAAATAAAAACTCGTCCAAATTTTGATGACCTTGATGATTATAATCGCGATCACTCTATTTTTAGACCAGACTATTTAGCCATTGAAAATATTTCCCAACAAGTCCGGATCATGGCTACTAGTAATAAATTTGGTGGCGCCTTAAAATTTATCAATTATTCTAATCAACCTGCATCCCTTGTTTTATCAGGAGAGAAACTAGCCAAAGCTACATTTTCAGACTCAATTTATATCTTAAAATTACAAAACTTTTCTGCTTGCGAAGATCCTAATTTTACGATGTGGCTCGCAATTAAAGCAAGTAACCTCAAATTTGAAAAGAAAATCGATCACAAAAAAGATACTGATTTTATTTTTAGCATTGCAGACGATGATGAATTACTTTTTGCAACCAGCTTTATTAGTGCAGACCAGGCTGCATATAATTTGTCTAATTTACATTCTTTTGCTCAAATTCACCAAGATTCTATTAATTCCTGGAATAAGATTTTTAATTTAATTGATATTCAAGATCACAAAAAAGAACAGATCCTAACTTTTTACGAAAATCTTTACCGTACTTTTCTATATCCGATGCAATTCTATGAACTATCTCCTGAAAGCCAGCCAATTCACTACAGCACGGTTCAAAAGAAGACTCTTCCAGGTAAAATGTTTACTAATGTTGGCTTCTGGGATGTTTATCGTACTAACTTCCCACTCTATTCGTTACTTTGTCCAAAAAAATATGCGGAATTTTTAGAAGGATTTTTCAATAGTTATCAAGAAACTGGTTATCTTCCACGTTGGTTATCACCTGACGAACGAGGAATGATGCCAGGTACAATGCTCGACGTTATTGTTGCAGATGCAGCTACTAAAGGAATCATTAAAGACAAATTGCCGCAATATTTTGAAGCTATGATTAAAAGCGCAGAAACTTCTAGTAAGGATTCGAAATATGGACGTGAAGGACTAGAAGAATATAAAACTTTAGGCTATGTTTCAGATAATTATCCTGAAAGTGTTAATAAAACTTTAGACTACGCCTACTCAGATTGGGCAATCAGTGTTGTAGCAAAAACATTACACAAAACACAATATGCAACCTACTATGCCAAGCGTAGTTTAAATTATCAAAATCTATTTAATAAAAAAATTGGTTTAATGGTGCCCAAGAATAAACAAGGTGATTTTATAAACAATTTTAACGATCATGATTGGGGAAATGGCTTTACTGAAGGTTCTTCTTGGCAAAACAGTTTTAATGTCTTTCAAGATGTGCCAGGTTTAATTAAATTATATGGCTCAAAGCAAAAATTCTTAGCTAAACTTGTTGATCTTGTGAATCAATCTCCTTTATACAATACTGGAAGTTATGGTCAAGTTATTCACGAAATGCGCGAAATGGCTGCACAGCCTTTTGGTCAATTAGCTATTTCAAATCAACCTAGCTTTCATATCCCTTACCTGTTTGCTTTAGCTGGTAAGCCCCACTATACTGAATTAATAATTAAACAAATGCTATCAGCTTTCGATTCGTCAACTGAAGGTTATCCCGGTGATGAAGATAACGGGTCTATGAGTTCTTGGTATCTATGGTCAGCACTAGGCTTCTATCCTGAAGCTACCGGTAAAGGCAGCTATGTTTTTGGTATTCCATTGTTTGATTTAGTTACTATCAAATTAGAAAATGGAAAACAATTAAACTTATCAACTGAAAATAATCAAGATACCAACTTATTTGTTTCTGGTAGAAGTTTTAATGGTCAAAATTGTAATCAAACTATCTCACATCAAGCATTATTAAAAGGTGGTAACCTTAGAGTGAAATTATCATTGTTGCCTCAATAATTTTTTAGAAGAGAAAAAGAAAAATACCATTTTAACAACTTACATTGTTGCTAAAATGGTATTTTAATATTTATTTTGAACTATATCGATCATGAAATAATCTTGAATGACGCAACTCTCTTCTTTTCATCACAAAAATTGATCCCAGAATGCATCCTCATCCTCTACATCATAAATAGAAGATGGCAACAATCCTCTCTCTTCAAGTTTTTCTTTGGCATCTGTACTTTGATCGGTAGTTTGCCAAGGCATTTCATTGTGAGTTTGACTAACTAATTCTGAATCATTTGCATTATGATAAGTTACACAAATTTTATTCAATAATGCTACTATGGAAGGTATATTTTGAATTTTAGCAAAATCATTACGATCTTTTTGACTAATGGTTCCCACAATCTCTCTACGCCCATTGTATCTTCCATGAACCGTTGCTACAACTGGTCCATATTTCCAGGCCTTAATGGGATCATTAAACAAAGGCTCTTGTCTCACTACTAAACTAGCCGCTTGCATATAATATAGCAATTTCATGGTTCTAAGTTGAGTTAGTTCTCTATGTGACTTACCTTGTTCTAAAAACAACAAATTTTATATGTTATTTACTTCAAATAAAATATAGCCTGCACGATCATAGCGATCACGAGTTTCTGATATTTCAAAGGGTCTTCCATCTTTTAAATAAGCTAATTGATGTACTGCTAATACAGCATCATCTGGCTGGCAATCCAAATAATCCTGATCATACGCATCAACTTTATCGGCCACAATAATTCGATTGGCCTTTCCTATTTCCAGATGAAGTTCATTTCTAATGTAATCATAAATAGACTTATGCATTACATCGATTGTAATTCCTGGAATAACCTTAACGGGCATAACAGTATATTCTAATTTTCCTGGTTTTCCATTAATCAAACGTTGACGAATAATATCATAGACATCATCATTAGGATTTAACTTCAATTTTTCCTTTTCGTCACTATCAGGTTTTCTAATATCAAAAGAAATTATATGACTAGTGATCTTGCCCTTTCCTCTCATCGAAAAATAAAAACCATCATGTTCTGCGGCTGAAGTTTCTATCATTTCGGGAAATTGAGAATTCTTCTTTTTAATATAAATTCCACTCCCTTGAATTACTCTTAAAATATCTTTAGCCACTAGAACCTTTAAAGCACGTGAAATTACTACTCTGCTCGTGTTATAACTTTGAGCTAAAAATTTTTCATTAGGTAATTTTTGCACATACTTTTTACTTAAAATTTTACGTTCAATATCATTAGCAATTTCAACATACTTTGTCATCTTTATACTCTTCTCTCTAAAAATAGGTAAAGCTTTATCTTTACCTATATAATAACTCCCATTTACTTAGAAAACGATTACATTTATAACTAATAGTGAACTAAGACATAAAAGAAAGTTTATCCAACTAGAGGGGAGATATTATAATGAATAAATTTTTCTGGGGTAACTCAGTTTCTAGCATGCAAACAGAAGGCGGATGGAATGAAGATGGTAAAAGTAAATCCGTTTATGATATTCGGCCTGCTACCGAAAAAGTTAGTGATTGGCATTTTGCCAATGATAATTACCACAACTTTGATGAGGATCTTGATCTAATGCAAGATTTAGGTATGAATATGTATCGCTTTTCAGTTTCATGGTCACGAGTAATAAAAAATGGTGATGGTGACATTAACGAAGCTGGACTTAAGTTTTATGATCGCCTAATTGATGGCTGTCTTAAACGTGGAATTGAACCAATGATTTGCTTGTACCATTTTGATATGCCACTTCACCTTGCAGAAAAGTATGACGGCTTTTTAAGTAAAGAAACTTGTGAGGCCTTCATCAGATATGGAAAAGTATTAGTTGATCATTTTTCTGACCGAGTTAAGTATTGGATTACTTTTAACGAGCAAAATCTTTACTCCCAACCCGGTGCCTTTAAGATAGCTGGTGTCATGAAGGAAGACGATTCAATCGACGATCTCTATCAAATTGCCCACAATGTAATGTATTGTCATGCATCTATCGCAAACTATATTCATGAAAATACAAATTGTAAAATTGGAGGAATGTTAGCCTATTCAGAAGTTTATCCTGCATCCCCTAACCCAGATGATATTCTTTTAACTCATCGCTACGAAGAATTCATTAATAATAATTTATTAGATGTCTTTTCATATGGTCAATACTCAACTGAGGTAATACATTATATAAAATCTCATCACATCAATGTCAACATGACTAATGTCGAACTAGATCAATTAAGAAAATGCCGTAGCGATTTCTTAGCATTTTCCTATTACCAATCAAGGACTTTAGACTCAACTAAGATTCCAGTTGGCGCTGTCCCTAATTATTATCTCGCTTACGGTGATAAGCCTAACCCATATTTACGTGAAAGTGAATGGCACTGGTCTATTGATCCACAAGGATTAAGAGATGTCCTCAATGAAATCTATTTACGCTATCACATTCCAGTCTTCCCTATTGAAAATGGAATCGGTCTTCGAGAACACTGGGACGGAAAAAATGAAATCCAAGACGATGAACGAATTAAATACATGCGAGCTCACATTCTCGCTACTCAAGAAGCTATCAATGAAGATGGCGTAGAAGTTCTAGGCTATTTAGGTTGGGGACTAATCGATATCTTAAGTTCATCGGGTGATATGGAAAAACGGTACGGTGTTGTTTATGTAAATCGCACTAACCATGATCTTAAAGACATGAAGCGTGTACCTAAGAAGAGCTATTACTGGCTTAAACGAGTAATTCATTCTAACGGTAAGGAGTTGTAATAGAAAGAAGGAATACAAAATGCCTGCTTCAACTCAAGAAAAATCTAATTTCAGAAAATTTACTGATAAATTTACAGAAGTATCAGTAAAAATTGGTAACGAAGTTCATTTACGCTCATTGCGGGATGCATTCGCCACTATTATGCCAATGTATATCTTGGCTGGTTTTGCCACTTTAATTAATAGTTTGATCTTACCTTACTTATTTAAAGGGGCTACTTTAGCTAAATGGCAAGTATTTGGTACTGCCGTTACTAACGGAACTCTAAATATTTCAAGTATTTTAATTTGTGCTATGATCACTTACTTCTTAGCTAAAAACAAGGGATATGAGAATCCTATTGGTTGTATCCCTGTATCCTTAGCTTCCTTATTTGCTTTACTTGCTATTAATTTTAAAACAGTACCTGTAGGCTCCAAAGTAGCTGTAACTATTACTAACGCAGTTTTATACGATAGTATTGGCACTAAGAGCATGTTCGGTGGCATTATCGTCGGATTGCTAGCAACAGAACTTTTTATCAGATTTTCCAAAGTAAAAGCATTTAAAATTAACTTAGGGCCGATGGTTCCACCAGCAGTCGGACAGAGTTTCACCGTTTTAATTCCCAGTCTGATTATTGTTACTGTCTTTGGTATCGTCGCTGCTATTCTGTCAGCAATGAATACTGACTTAATTACATTAATTTCTACCATTATCCAAGAACCTCTACGTAAACTTAATACATCACTTCCAGGTTTCCTACTTATTTATTCAACCGGTAACTTCTTATTTACTTTAGGTATTCACCAAACTGTTATCAATGGCACTTTACTTGATCCTGTTAATTTGATTAACATGAACGAAAATATGGCTGCTGTTGCTCATGGACAAGTTCCAACTCATATTATCAACTCTGACTTTGTTACTGTTTATACTCAAATGGGCGGTACTGGATTAACGATTTCATTAATCATAGCTGTATTACTTGTTTCCCATTATTCACCATTTAGAAAAGTAGTAAATTTAGCATTAGTACCTGGTGTGTTTGAGATTAATGAACCTATTATCTTCGGTTTTCCTATTGTATTTAATATTCCTATGATGATTCCGTTTGTATTAAGTCCAGTCATTGGTGGTATTATTGGTTATTATGCTACTGCAATCGGCTTCGTAAAGCCATTGAGTGTTTACCTTCCATGGACTACTCCACCATTTATTTCAGGATTTTTGGCAAGTGGTGGTGATTGGAAAGTAATTTTAATTCAAATCATAATTATTGTAATTACTACTTTATTCTATATACCATTTATCAAAATCGCTGAAAAAGTAGCTCAAAAATCTGTCTCAATTAATAACTAAAAAAATATCCGTTGTGTAATTAAATACACCAACGGATATTTTTATGTACAAGGAAGCTCATATTCCATATGCATGACAAACTCATATTCAGAATTAAAATATTTTCTCTTATACCTTTTCCCTACCATCTTCCTCAGCACATTTCCAAATTATAGGCTCATTTCTTTTCAAAAAATCCAAATTTTCCGCCGTTTCTGTAGCAGTAAAATCATAATTATAGATTTTTCGATAACTTGGCAATTCATATCTTGCTTCTTTAAAGCCATAATCAGTTGTCTGTTCAAAATAAACTAAAATTTTTACCGCCTACAACTGTTTTATCTTTCATTATTTGGGAATAAGTTACTATTAACTCGTTTGAAAATTCTACATATGGATATAACATGACAGTTTATATTATGCATTTACATATTTTTTAATAGCTTTTTCTACTAAACTATTGAGTGATTCAGCTTGGCTAGCTGCATAAGCAGCTGCTTTCATATGCAATTCAGGTGTAATTCTAACATTGAAAGAACCTTTATATGATTTTTGAGGTTTGATTCCTTGAGCCTCACAATCTGCCAAGTATTCGTCTACAACACCCTGGAAATCTTTTTTCAATTCATCTAATGTTTGTCCTTCGTAAGACAAAAGACCTTTAATACCAATAACTTTACCATAGAGAACATTGTCTTCTAATGAATATTCTACTGAACCATAGTAGCCTTTGCATGATAATTCTTTTTTCATTAGATTTCACCTCGTAAATTGGTTTATTCCTTTAATGAATTTAGTACGTAAATCACTCGTTTTACCTTTGTTTAGTATAACCTAACCATTTTCCTTTTTCTATCTAGTGAACAATTATCTTAAATTGTCAAAAAAGGCATCAACCACTCCAAACAGGAGCGATTAACGACTTCCATTCAATCTACAATTCTAATCAGTATACTTACCATCATCCTTAACGAACAAGGCAACGATGAAGCCGATTACTGTTAAAGCAATGGTAAAGTACATCCCGTAGTGCACACCGTTGGTAAACTTGAAGGCTGCAGAACCGGTTACTGCATTTCTCCCTACAGTCAAGAAACTCGTTGCCAAAGCACCAACAATTTGTTGCATCGTGTTCAAAATAGCTGACCCATCGGCTGATTCCAGGCCCTTAAGTGAGTTCAAAGCTGAAGTTTGTGATGGCGACATCGCAAGCGGAGCACCAATCATCAAGATAATGTGAGCCAAGATTACGTACCAAATAGCGCTGTGCGTAGTTACTAAAGCCAACATTACGGCCCCGACAAAGGCAACGGCAAAGCCGATTCTTGCTGGCCACTTAGCACCAAAGCTATCGTACATTCTACCAGCCAAGGCACTAGTAGCAGCGTTGATCACTCCACCAGGAAGCATGATAATCCCCGTCAGGGCAACAGCTACCAACAACCTATTTTGTAAATATTGTGGCAAAAGATACATCGCTTACAAGATGATGCCAAAATCGATCATCACTAAGATCGCACCCAAGGTGAAGTTGCGATGCCTAAAGACCCGCATATTCAAAACTGGTACGTTAAGTTTAAGTTGTCTTCTGACATAAAAGACTAAGGCGCTAATCCCAACGATTAAGCTAGCCAAAACTGGCACTGACAACCAGCCCATTTCACTAGCAAAGCTAGCACCAGCAATCAAACCTGAGAAAGCAATAATTGACAAAACGATTGAAAGCCAATCAACCTTTGGCTTAGTAATTTGACTAACATTTGTTAAAGTAAACAAACCAATGACAAAAGCGATAACTAGGATCAAAGCAAAAGTAAAGAAGATATCACGCCATGAACCTGCTGCCAAAATTAAACCGGTCAAAGTTGGCCCAATTGCAGGTGCAAACATAATTACTAAAGCCAAGACACCGTTAACCGTCCCTAACTTGTTTGGTGGAAAAATTAACATCGCAATCGTAAACATCAATGTCAAAATGATCCCAGTACCAATCCCTTGAATCATTCTACCAACTAAAACGATAGAAAAATTATTACCAAAACCGGAAATAAGTGAGCCAATGATAAAGGCTCCGATTCCGAATAAAACTAGCTTTTTGGTCGTAAACCACTTAGTCAAAAGACTTGAGAGTGGAAGGACAATCCCGATTACCAACATATAGCCAGTAACCAGCCATTGAATTGAAGACTGACCAACTTGAAGAGCCTTCATCAATTGTGGTAGGGCAATGTTCAATGAAGTTTCACTGAACATCCCCA
Organism: Lactobacillus sp. UMNPBX1; assembly: GCF_002554085.1. NCBI lineage: Bacteria > Bacillati > Bacillota > Bacilli > Lactobacillales > Lactobacillaceae > Lactobacillus > Lactobacillus sp. UMNPBX1. Next base: position 39,228 of record NZ_PCZI01000009.1, on the reverse strand, counting down.
AAATGCTCCAAACATTAATGGAAGAATAGCACGCCAAGGCCGTTGAACATGATGCGAGCTTTCATCCCACTTTGAGTATTATCCATTAAATTTTTCCTCCTTTTTTCTGCAACGTTGATTACTTTACCAGAAAAATTTTTTCTTCGTAAGTAAAAGTTTTATAAAAACGTCTTCACAGCAAAAAAGGCGATATCACAAAGATATCGCCTAATTCTATATTTTATTCACTTTTAATACTGTAGATCGCTAAATTGCTTGTTGGAGTTTTGCTTAGCCAAGGCTTCGCTCTTCCAGTAGACAGCATTAGTTGTTCCCTTAGAGTTAGCTGAAACAATTACGCTTTGACCATTTTCAGTATGCGGTGCTAAGTATGTACTACCTTGACCTGGCTCCTGACCCATATTAGTGAAACTATAGAAATTAATTCCATTAATAGTAGCTTGTTTCATATAGCCTGAACTAGTTGAAGAACCTGAATTTTTAGCCTTTACATCCATGCTAAAACCAGCTTCATCATTGATCTTATTAGCAGTTACAGTCAAAGTATCGATATTGCCATTGCCAGTATCTGCAGTGTACCAAGTACCTTGCAAGCTTGATGGAATTACGGCACTAGCAGATTCCTTAGCACCAGCTGCATTGTCATTATCGCCTTCAAGTTTAACATTTAGTTTGGCATTTTTAGCCAAGCTTTGAACTAGATCAACATCATTATTTTTATTAATGTAATCAACTACATCTTGTAAAGTTACAGTACCAAGGTTTCTTTGCTTAACAAAAATAGTAATTTTCTTTTGTGCTCCATCTCCGTTTAGCATGTAACGAGCATTACTGCTTTTACCGGTACCGGAGACCTCATAAACATATCCTGAGTTATCAGAAGTAATACCTGTTGCGGCTTTGGTTCTGAACGCAACACCTAAATTACCATTTTTGGCAGCATTAACTGCAATTTCCCAAGTGTCGCCATACTTTTGTGCAGCATAGACAGAGATTGCACTAACCTGCGTCTTATAGTCCATATTCTCAGCAGATAATTTTGCTGAGTTTTGACTGTTACTTGATTCTGAGGTGCCAGTTTTTTCTGAGTTACTCTTAGAAACTTGACTTGATTTTTCTGACTGTGATTGTGAATTACTATTACCTTGTGTACTTTGGCTACATCCTGCTAAAGTTAAAGCAGCTGAAATTGCAACCAAAACAGTTAATTTACTTTTCAAAAGGAATCCCCTTTTCTTTCAATAATTCTATCTCTTTGCTTAATAGTATTATAAAAAATACGATCCGCCAACTTCTTACACGATTATTTTACAAAAATTATACTTCTTGTTCATTGCAATTATTTTAATACTTCTTTACAAATATTAATTTAAAGTCTTAAATTCTGCATTTCGGTGTTCCTTGGCTATCTTGGTGCTCTTCCAATAAGTAGCCGTATAATGACCTGTATCAACGCTATAAGTTACTACTGCCGTATTGCCATTATCTTTTTGGACAGAATAAAGTAAGCCAAAATCTTGAGCATTCAATGTTTGAACATGATAGCAATTTAATCCATTAATATTTTCGATCCGAGCTCTAGCCCACTTTTCCGTTTGATCTAAGGATTCTGCTGCTACACCAGAATTAGAAATATGATGAATTTCTTCACCATTAACAGTATGATCAGTAATTACTAACTTCTTTCCTTTATAGTTGTACCAAGTACCCCAAAGTCTCGTTGGAACTAATGCTAGGCCATCGTCACCCTTAACCCCATATTTGTCAGATGTAACTTCAGCAGCCAAAGTAGTCTTAGTTGCTAATTTTTCTACAGCTTTTACTTGATTATGTTCATTTAAATATGAAGCTATTTCAGATAAACTTGCTACACCTAAATTTTTCTTCTGATTATAAAAATATACGGTTTCACTTTTCATTGTATAAAAAGCATTATTTTCTTGACCATTGCCAGTTACTTCATAAATGTAACCTCTACCTTTTTTTATCCAATTAAAACCAGTTCGATTTTTTACACTAATGCTCAAATGATTTTTCTTGGCATCACTATATGCAGTCTTCCATGCATCCCCATATTTCATCGATCCATAAATTGAGATTGCACTAGATTTTTCAGTATCTGACATACTCTTAACAATTAATCTTTTGGGAGTCTGTTTCTGAGTCACACCAGATTTTTCAATAGTTTGGCGATTATTAGTCTGCTTTTGCGATTGGCAAGCAGTTAAATTGATCATTGCAGCTATCAAACAAAATGCTACTAATGTCTTATTTCTCATTCCATCGACTCCAATACATTCTCATTAACACAAAAGTATCCCTAAACTAATTAGGGATACCAGTCCAGTCATTATTACAATTATATAGCAGTTTGCTCTTCTTTGAAGAGAATATTTTTTGATTTTTGGTAAAAGTTTATCCTACTAGATTTAAAAACTTATCCATAAGTTCACTTATCTAATCGTAATTAGACTAATTACGATTAGATATGCTTTTGAAAAATCTATATTTTACAAAAAAATCTCGTGGCCTCAATCACCACGAGATTTTCCAATTACTTATTTATTTTTACCAGTTCATGTAACGTTGACGTTCCCAATCTGAAACTGATTGTGAGTACTTAGACCATTCTAATTCCTTTGATTCAATGAAGCTGTGCATTAAGTGATCACCTAATGAGCTCTTAATTAAATCATCTTTCTTGAAGGCCTTAATTGCGTTGTGAAGAGTAGTTGGTAATGGCTTAATACCATGTTCTGCTCTTTCTTCTTCAGTCATTTCAAAGATGTTTTCTTCAACTGGCTTCATTGGCATCTTTTGTTCTTTAATACCATTCAAACCAGCAGTTAAACATGCAGCAAGTAACAAGTATGGGTTAGCAGTTGGATCAGCTGAACGCATTTCCAAACGAGTATTGATTTCACCAGCACTTGGAATACGTACAAGTGGTGAACGGTTCTTAGCAGCCCAAGCAATGTAAACTGGAGCTTCAAAACCTGGAATTAAACGCTTGTATGAGTTAACGGTTGGGTTACCAATTGCAGTAATAGCACGAGCATGTTCCAAAATACCATTCAAGAAGTAAAGAGCAGTATTTGAAAGGTGGAATTCGCCATCCTTGTCATAAAAGACGTTCTTGCCATTCTTAAATAATGACATGTTGTTGTGCATCCCGTTACCAGCTTGACCTTGAACAGGCTTAGCCATAAAGCTTGCAAACAAACCGTGCTTTCTAGCAATTGCACGCGTTACCATCTTAAAGGTTTGGCATCTGTCAGCAGTAGTCAAAGCATCATCGAATCTAAAGTCGATTTCTTGTTGACCATCACCTACTTCGTGGTGAGCTGCTTCAACTTCAAAGCCCATGCCCTCAAGAGTTTCAACGATTTCACGACGGCATCTTGCACCTTCATCGTCTGAAGTCATGTCAAAGTATGAAGCATGATCTGGAACTTCAGTAGTCCAATTGCCATCTTCGTCTAACTTGAAAAGATGGAATTCCATTTCAAAACCAATATCAAAAGTGTCGAATCCAGCTTCATTCATTTCACCAAGAACACGCTTCAAGTTATTTCTTGGATCACCAGCAAATGGCTTGCCATCAGTGGTGTGAACTGAACAAATCAAACGACCAATCTTACCACCGTGTTCGTCACCCCATGGCAATACTGTCCAAGTTGAGAAGTCTGGATATAAAACCATGTCACTTTCTTCAAGACGAACAAAGCCATCAATTGAAGAACCATCAAAGCGAATGTCATTAGTCAAAACTTTATCTAATTGACTCTTAGGTACTTCAACGGCCTTTTCAGTACCGTTAATATCAGTGAAGGCCAAGCGTAAAAATCTAACGTCCTTGTCTTCAACTTCTTGCTTAATTTCTTCTGCAGTATATTGTTTACTCATAGTTAATTCACCTATAAAACAAAAAATATTAAATTGGTATGGTCCTATGATTTATTCTTATCTCCTAGAACTGTTTAATACAATAGCAGACCAATTTTAAAAAGTCAAATTGGTCTAGTGATTATTTTTAAATTTTATTTTTTGTTAAAAAATGTATCACGAACCGCGTTAATAATAGCTACTTTGTCATGCGCATAAGTCAAGCCACCCTGCATATAAACCGCATAAGGTGGTCTAATTGGACCATCCGCTGAAAATTCAATAGTTGAACCCGAAACAAAATTACCAGCAGCCATAATAATCTTATCTTCGTAGCCCTCCATATGCACAGCTTCAGGCGTTACAAAGGAATCAATCGGTGAGTTTTTCTGTACTTCTTGCACAAATTTAACCATCTTATCAGGATCACCAAAAATAATTGTCTCAATAATATCGCTTCGCTTCTCATCCCAAGCTGGGGTAACATTCAAGCCCATTTTGGCAAACAAAGCAGCCGCAAAAATCATCCCCTTTTCAGCCATACCGGTAACATTAGGAGCCAAGAAAAAGCCTTCATAAAAGTCATGCAAATTGCCAATAGTGGCGCCCTCATCGGTGCAGCCTGGAGCAGTCAATGCAAGTTTTGCATTTTCAACCAGGTCTTTTTTACCAACAATATAACCACCGGTCTTAGCTAGACCACCGCCGGCATTCTTAATCAGCGAACCTGCCATCAAGTCAGCACCATACTCAGTTGGCTCATGTTTTTCCGAAAATTCGCCATAACAATTGTCAATAAAGACAATACTCTTAGGGCTGACCCGTTTAACAAAGGAAATCATGTCCTTAATCTGATCAACTGTAAAGGTCTTTCTGGTGGAGTAGCCACGTGAACGTTGAATGGCAACGATCTTAGGTTGATCACGTTTAAGAACCTTTTCAGCCTCGTCATAATCAACTAACCCATCATCGGTTAACGGCACATATGAAAAATGCACGCCGCGCTCGACTAAAGTACCACGCTTATCATCAGTCAAGCCAATCACTTTTTGCAAAGTATCGTAAGGCTGTCCAGTTAAATAAGTTAGCGTATCGCCGTACTTCAAGTTACCTGCTAGAGCTACGAACAAAGTGTGCGTGCCTGAAACAAATTGAGGCCGAACTACCGCATCTTCAGTTTGAAAAACTTGAGCATAGATCTTATCTAGCTTATCTCTTCCCATATCATCGTCGCCATAGCCATTAGCCCCATTCAAGTCAGCTTCAGCGACATCATTAGCTTGGTAAGCCGCCAAAACTTTAGCCGTATTATAAACAATTTGATCTTCAATCTCAGCCAGTTTAGGTGCGATCTGTTGATCAACTTCTTTAACAATTTTTTGTAATTTTTCTGGCAAATTATTCATTTTTCCATTCCTTGACTTTCTTCAATATCTTTTGTTCGCAACCCGGATCATCTAACGGATCAAACCAAACTACTGGTAATTTATTTCTAAAATAAGTCAATTGACGTTTAGCATAGCGGCGCGAAGCTGTCTTTAAATCTTCAATGCAATGCTCTAGCGTCTCTTGCCCTTCAAAATAAGGGAAAAATTCCTTATACGCAATTGCTTGCAAGACCTGATACTCTCGTGCTCGATTTTGATAAATAAATTTTGCTTCATCGAGCATCCCTTGCTCCATCATCTTATCAACACGCAAATTAATCCTGCGATATATCTCTTGACGGTCAGAATTCAAGCCAATAATCAAGTAATCATAACGCGGCTCGATCTGCTTTTGTTGCTCTGAAAACTTTTTGCCTGTACGCTCAATCACAGTCAATGCTCGCATAGTTCTGCGACTATTGGCTACTGGTATTTTTTCTGCCGCCTTAGGATCTTGCTCATTCAAGACCTGCCACAATTTTTCTGCGCCTTTTTCCTTGAGGTAGTTTTCCCACTTTTGCGAAACGCTACGCTCTTCTGGAGTTTTCTCGCCTAGCTGCATCTTATTCAATAAAGCATTAACATAAAAACCTGTCCCGCCTGCAATAATTGGTAACTTACCTTTTTGGCTAATCTCTTCAATCGCTTTTGTTGCTTGATCCACAAAATCTTTAACTGAATACTCGTCAAAAACGGATTGCGTATCAACTAAGTAGTGTTTCACTTGCGCTTGTTCTTCTGCAGTTGCCTTTGCAGTTCCCACTGCCACTTCTTGGTAAACTTGCATGGAATCGCCAGAAATAATCTCGCCGTTCAACCTTTTAGCTAAATCAATTGCCAAGTTTGTCTTACCGATAGCTGTTGGTCCTACAATCGCTAGTACCTTTTTCATCCCCATCACCTTTCTTAATTTTGATACAAAAAAAGAGCGCATTAGAGTTACCCCCTCCAAATGCGTCTTCTTTTCATTTAATATTTTGACTTCTTAGTTCGACCATCCCAAGCTTCAAAGCCATCTTTAAGCCAATGGATAGAAACAAAACCCTTTTTCTTTAAAAAACGGGCAGCTCTCAAAGTAATGGTCTTTGAATCTGAGTAAAGATAAACTGGCAAGTCGCTTCTAAGCTCAGTATATTGATACTTAAGCATGGTATATGGCAAGTTGCGAGCGCCATCAATATGCTTGCGTTTAAACGGTTCTTTTTCACGCAGATCAATAATTTGTGCCTTACGCATGCCTTCTTTAAATTCTTCATTAGTCAATTCGCCACCGATTGATTTAGCTTGAATTTTATTCCAAGCCCAGATACCAACCATGACTAAAATAATGACTAATAAAACTAAATCTAAGACAATTAAAAAACTCGACATAAACTAAATCTGCCCTTTCATAAAAAACTTACATCTATTATGATACCGCTAAACTAATTTACTGGCTATCATTTTTCGGATCTTTGAGCGCCTTTTTTTGTTCATTTTTGACTTCAATTCGATGTTCTCGACTCAAAATCATCTTGGCAATCAAATAATCATGTTGGTCAATCAGACCTGCACGATTGATATTGTCGAGCTCTAAAGCCATTAATTCAATATCCCAAATTCTTTTGCCAACATGAACCAAAATTCCGTATTTTTCTAATAATTGTTGTACATCGTAGAGAGTTTTCATTAGAAATTAATTATCATTCCTGTTCTAACCGTCCAAACAACATATACGACTAACACTGCAGCAGCCAATACGCGCCACTTAGGATTGTAGGTCTTCATTACACGATCGCCCAAGATAATCGCTAATAAGAAGCCGGCAATTAAGCCACCAATATGACCCCAGATATCAATTCCAGGCACAAAAATATCAAGCGCTAAGTTAATCAATGCTAAGACAAAGGCTTGTCGACCTAAAAAAGCAATCATTGGATTATGCAAATTGCGCAAGCCAATGGCAGTCATGGCTCCAAACAAACCAAATAAGGCTGTTGAGGCACCAGCACTTAAGCCGCGATCAGCACTGAAAGCCAAGCTCATTAGATTGCCGCCGACCCCAGCTAAAAGATAAGTTACTAAAAAGCGCACATGTCCCATTAATGGCTCTATATACTGCCCCATGTAGTAAATAATAATGGCATTAGAAACCAAATGCATGATGCCAATATGCAAAAACTGGGCCGTAAATAGGCGCCACCATTGGTGTCCAGCCACCACGGCAAAATTATTCATGGCTCCCATTTTCATCAAGACATCGGTATTCTCTGAGCCACCTAAAAACACTTCAACTAAAAAGATTATTAATAAAACTACTAAAATTCCTAAAGTCACAAATGATTGTGAGAGGTTAATTTTTCGTTGAGTATTCATTTAATCCCCCTTATCTTCGTCATTGTGACTATTTTAATAAATTTTATCAGGAGTAACAATTGTTTGAACCGGAATATCGGTTTTTTCGATAGGCCAAATGCTAGTATCGAACGTCATCTTGCTATTGGCTAAAGCAACAGTTTTAGGATCATGCTTAGCCAAAAAGCGATCATAATAACCTCCACCAAAGCCAAGTCGAACATGCGAATCTAAGGCAAAGGCTAAACCTGGCACAATGACTAAATCCAAATCATTATTGATTTTCGCATCTTCATCGGCGACTTCTTCCACACCGAATTTAGATTTTACCAATTTGCTCATATACGTATAGCGTAAAAAGTCTAAAGTATGATTTTGATCGCCTCGTGCCTTTGCCAGATAAACTTCTTTTCCTTTATCCCACAAACAAGCAATTAATTCAGAAGTATCTACTTCTAGTGGTAAAGAAGCAGTTACCCCAATCGTCTGACTTCTTCTAATTAGATCTGTCGACATTAATTTCTCTAATAAAATCGCATCTTCTGCTCTTTTTTCTTTAGTATTGGCAAATTCTTTTAATTTACTGATTTGTTCTTTTCTTAATTCTGATTTTTCCATCTTTTTGTCCAAAAAACAAAAAATAGCAGGCACGTAGCCTGCTATCTTGGTTTATTACTTAGTTTCACGGTGAAGTGTTGCGCGTCTTTCAACTGGGCAATACTTCTTTAAGGATAAACGTTCCGGATGCTTACGCTTGTTCTTCTTAGATAAGTAACTTCTATCGCCACATTCGGTGCATTCTAAAATGATGTTATCTGCCATTTTTTTCACCACCTACACTTTTATTCTGACTGTACTAGAATAGCATTTTTCAAGCTGTTTGACCAGTATTATTCTTTATTTTGTTGAATGAAGTTTGAAATAATCTTGTACCATTGCTTTGGCAACTTGCAATGTGTATGTTCCTTCACCATCAGGGTCTAATCCTGGGAAAACAACCGCCACTGCTAATTTTGGATTTTTCGATGGAGCATAGCCAATAAAGGTTGCGTTAATCAATTCGATATTGTGCTTTCTATTAGGGTGTTCAGCATCATAGTAGAAAGTTTGTGCAGTACCAGTCTTACCAGAAATTGATGGCTTAACATTCTTCAATGGGTGAGCAGTTCCCCAACCATTCGTACCGTGAACAACACGATAGAACCCTGTTTGAACCACATTAAGTTCCGCAAGCGTCCAAGGAATTACTTGTTGGACATTTGGCTTCTTATTGTAGCTAATGTAAATCTTCTTGCCATTTTTGCTAGTTTTACCAACTGATTGCACAATATAAGGTTGCAATCTCTTACCACCATTAGCAATAGTTGACACATATTGGGCTAGTTGAATTGGTGTATAAGCATCATAGTTACCATAAGCTAGATCAAGTACAGAACCGGAAAGAATATTACCCTTGTCATTAAATGACTTACCTTCAATTCCTGACACTTCACCAGGTAGGTCAACGCCTGTCTTTTGACCTAGGCCAAACATAGCAAAATTACGCCGTAAAATGTCAAAGGCATCGTTTGGCATATGAATGTAGCTCTTCGGTACATAACTAGCCTTAACCCATTTCATTGCTAAGTGCATCATGTAAATATTACTGGAGACTTCCAACGCTGTTTCAGCATCCAATGAACTGAAAGTACCAACTGGATAAACTGACTTTTTAACTGGTGAACCTGGCAAATAAATTGCCGTATCAGGCAAAGTATTGTTTTCGGGAGTAATAACCTTATTAATTAATCCACCACCAACAGTAGCCCCCTTAACAACTGATCCCATAACAAAGGATTGGTTAATTACACCTAAAGCATTATCAGTCGTTTTACCAGTGTTCGTGTTTCGATTAATCCCGGCTACAGCTAGCAAAGCACCAGTCTGAGGATTCATCGCCACGGCATAGGCACCATTAGAGTATCTTGCTGCACCGTTACCAACAGCTGTACTGTAAACCCGTTTCAAAGTAGCCTGTACTTGCTTTTGATACTTAGCGTCAATCGTTAACATTAAGCTGGCACCGGCTTGACCATTATAAACAGTCTTAGTCTGCTGGATATTACCATTCGATTTAGTAATAACCTGGTTAGTCGACTTAGTTCCCTTCAAAAGTGGCTCATATTCTTTTTCAAGATAGGAAGTACCTACTCGGTCGTTACGTGAGTAACCATTTCTTAAGTAGTACTGCAAGCTATCACTTGGTAAACCAGATTTTTCAGTTGAAACCGAACCAATGATACTTTGAATAGATGAACCATTTGGATAAGATCTTTGCCAGTCAGTTCCGATACCCACACCAGGAAGCTCTGATAAGTGCTCACCTACTTGGGCAATTTCACGATCGGTTAAGCCTTTATTCTTGATATAAATCGTGGATAAAGTATAAGCCCCTGAAATCTTATTAAAGATTAAAGCCGCTGTTTTTTGCCGAGTGGTTAGTTGAGGATTCATTTTTTCAACATAAGCCAATTCCGCTTGATAGATTTCAGCTGAAGTCTTCTTATTGCCATCAGCATCAATCTTGGCTGACTTCGGCAAAGCATTAGATATCTTAGTATTATTATCTTCATTAGCTAAATAATAATCTGCTGCCATTTGCTTTGTCGGCTTTTCATCGCTAATCTTGATATAATTACTCAAGGCATTAGATATCTTGTAAATATCTGCTGTTGTAGTCGAGGCACTCTTAGTATAAGTAATAGCATTGGTTGCTTTATTACCTACTAAAACGCGGCCTTTGGAGTCATACATGACACCACGTGGCACTTGATGCAAAACAACAGTTGAATCAGTTTTTTGCACTTCTGCCTTGAAACGTGAACCATAAACTAGTTGCAAATAAGCCAATTGCCCAATTAACATGGCAAAGAGGACTAAAATTACCCCTAGAATGATTCGCATTCTAATTGGAGTTGAGGAATGCTTGTTTGAGCCAGTCCCACTATTTTTTCTAAAATAATTCACGTAAATCACCTTTATTAAAACTAGATGTATTTTAACAAAAAGTAAACATCAATTCTACAATTCATAAGGGAGCTTATATAATTTTTAATGATGCTTAAATTTCTTAACTCACGACACATTGCAATTAATCGTAAAAATATTTTTTTCTGGCTTAGTTTTTTGCTACCGGCTTTGATTTTCTTGAGTTACTTTTTCTACAGCAAAAATGGAGTGCTCACTGTCGACTTAGGTCAACAATATGTTGATTTTCTTGCCTTCTTCAGGCGAAATTTGTTCTCCCATCCCTTGCGCTTAATCTATTCCTTTTCTAATGGTTTAGGCGGTTCAATGCTAGCAACTGATGCCTATTATCTCTGCAGTCCTTTCAATCTACTCTTATTTTTATTTCCGCAACATTTTTTGCCACAAGCAATTTTAATTATTATCGCATTAAAAATTGGAGCGGCGGGACTATCTTCCTACTACTATTGGCAGCAAAAAATCACTAATCACTTTTACGCTTTAGCGGCTAGTTCGGCTTATGCCCTTTCAGGCTACGTTATTGGCAATCACTATAATCTGATGTGGCTTGATTCTGTGATTTTGCTTCCTTTATTGATTAATGCCATCGACCGCTTGCTGGCCCAACGAAAAAATAAGTTAATTTTAATTACCTTTTTGCTTTGGTTCACTAATTTTTATACCGGATTTATGGCATTAGCCTTTGGTTTGCTTTATCTGTTAAGCAAAATTTTCTTCATTAATAAGCAGGAGCGCCTACGCCTTAACTGGATTTATTTAAGAAAAAGTATCGCTGGTTCATTTTTAAATGCCTTTATGCTCTTCCCCGTTCTGGTTGAAATGTTGCAAGGCAAGGCTAGTTCTACTGCCTCCTGGAATTTGGGCTGGCAGTTTTCTCCAGTTGAACAGCTGACTAAGTTAGCCGAAGGGGCCTATAACTTTCATGAAATGCAGGAAGGGATGCCCAACATTTATCTGACAATGCCTTTCTTGTTGCTGACAATTTTATATTTTTTAAGTAAAAAGATTAACTGGCAGCGTAAATTAGCAAACGGAATTTTACTCATTTTCTTAATTGCTTCTCTTTTTTGGACACCACTGGTTTTACTCTGGCATTTAGGCCAATTCCCTGTCTGGTATCCTGGTCGTTTCAGCTTTGTGTTGATCTTTTTTGCGCTAAATCTAGGCGTTATTGCATTAGAACAAAAAGAACGTATAGCTTATTGGCAGACCGGACTTCTGACTCTATTTTCTTTAGGTTTAATTATTTATATAGTATTTAATGCCTCACATTTTGACTTTCTAACTGAAGATGCGCAGATTGCCACGGGAGCTTTTCTAGCCCTCGGAATCTTGTTTATTGGCTTTATTTATCATCAACACAGTTTTGCCGCGCCATTTTTCTATTTAGTTATCGAGCTTGAGTTAATCGTCAACCTAGTACTATGTCTAGGCAATTTAGCTTATCAAAAAAATAGCGATTATCAGAACTTTACCACTAATGTCAGCCAAGCAGTACAATACGCAAATCAACATGATTCTGGATTTTACCGAACTGAAAAGACTTTCTATCGTTCTGATGATGATCCTTTTAGCGCTGGTTATTACGGTTTAAGTAATTTTAATTCGATTTCTGATCAAAAAGTACTCAACCTGATCAACAATCTTGGATTTCTAAACAATAGTAATTCCTACACTAATTTTGGCGGAACTACTTTGACAGATGATTTACTTGGAATCAAATATTATCTTTTGCCCAATGATGAAATCACAACGATCAAGTCTGGTAAGCAAATGAAGTATGACAATTCCAACCACCGCGTTGATGCCAGCGATTATCATTTGCAAAAACGCTTTGCCCAACTATATCTAGTGAAAAATAATGCCGCTTTGCCCCTACTCTTTTTAACATCACAAAAAACGCAAAAAATCAATTTTAACTCTCTAGATATTACTAGTAATCAAACCAAATTCTTTCAAGCAGTTACAGGGGCAAAAGTGCAGCTGTTTAAGCAGATCAATTGGCCTAAAGCAAAATTAATTAATGTAACTAGTATGAAAAACGATCAACTACAATATAATCGTAAAAACAATAAGCAAATCGCACGCATCATTTTCAATTTCAAACCACAGACTGATGATTCTTACTACATTGAAATGCCCGGTGAGATCGATGATAATGCCATTTCAATGACAGTTAATGGTGCTAATATTAATCTGGCAGTACGTGATCAAAATGCCCGTCTCATTAATCTAGGTAGCCACCAGCGTGGTCAACGGTTGCAAGTTACTTTTGAACTAAAAAAAGATAAACTCGACTTTAGTGGCATTCACTTCTGGCGCTTAAACACACAAAAGCTCGAGCAGATTATACATCGTTTTAAGCAAAAACAACCAAACTTTAAACAAACATCTGCTTTGATCATCAAATCTAATCATTTCACAACGAAGAAGATGATGACATTGGCGTCAACTATTCCTAATAACATTAACTGGTCAGTTTTAGATAATGGCAAAATAATTAACAAGAATAAAACCTTGTTCATGAATGCTTTTTTAAACTTCAAGTTGAGTCCAGGAAAACATCAAATTACATTAATTTATGTACCATGGGTTCTTCTACTGGGGATGTTGGTTAGCTTAATTAGTTTAACAATTTTATTAATTTGCAAGAAAAAAGCCGCTGTTAGCGCTAACAGCAAAACTTTTACTAGACCTACTGTATAAAAATATAATACAATGTATACGTTATCATTCGGATAAATTAATATAGAAAGAAGATTTACAACATGGCTCTTAAATACCAAATTGGTGTTGATGCAGGTGGTACCCACTCAACTGCAATCGCATATGACGAAACTGGCAAGGAAATCGGTCGTGCAGAAGGCGGCCCAGGCCAAATTAACGCTGACTACGAAGGCGGAATTAAGAATATCTCTGACACTATCAACGAATTGATCGACAAGGTTGATGGTGACTGCATGCGCGTTCTTGTTGGTATTGCCGGTCTTTCAGTTGTCGGTAATGCTCCAGAAGTTGCCGCAACTATTTCATCAAGAATTAACAACTTACCTACTCGTGCTATTACTGATTCACTTTTAGCACTTTACGCTGGTCTTGAAGGTGATGACGGTGCCTTAGTAATTGCCGGTACTGGCTCAGTTTACAACGGTTTACAAAACGGCCACTTAATCGCAGTTGGTGGCTACGGCAACATCTTAGGTGATGAAGGCTCAGGTTACGCAATTGCTCGTTCAGCAATGCAATCTGCTCTTCTTAGCTGGGACAAGCGTGAAGACAACGCTTTGATTCAAATGTTTACTAAATTATTTGGCGTTGAACACATGGATGAATGTAACGCTAAATTCTACAAGATGTCTAACCCAGAAGTTGCAGGAATGGCTGTTCACGTTGCACAACTTGCTGATGAAGGCAGCGATGATGCAATCAAAGTTATTAAGAAACAAGCTCATCTGTTAGCCCGTGACATCATCATCGGTCTTGACCGTTACGAAGATCCTAAGCCAATGAAGATTGCTTTAACCGGTTCAGTTTTAGCTAACAACGAAATGCTTAGAGGATTGGTAGAAGATGAAGTTAAGAACAAGTACCCTGACGCTATCTTCTCAATCTCCAACGGTGAAAACGCTCGTGCCGTATTGTTCGACAAGAGTAAGGACTACCGTTACTTCACTAACCACGAAGACCGCTAAATTATCTTTTCTGAATAGTTACAAAAAGCTCGAAGTTACTACAATTTGTAGAAGCTTCGAGCTTTGTTTATGTTTAAATTTCTGCTGGTGTATTACGATTAAAGATATAAATGTCACTTTTAGCTTTTTCCCCTAGTATTCATAATAAGACTACCTATAATCTTTTAAAATTCTTTTAAAAGCAAACGCTAAAAATTGATATTTTGTATTTATAGTATATAGTACTATATAGATAAAGTAATACATTTTGTGAATAGAGGTTGTACTATGGCTCAAATTAGTGTAAAAATCGATGATAAATTAAAAAAAGAAGCTCAAGATATTCTTGCTTCATATGGGGTTGATATATCAACAGGAATTAGAATGTATTTCAAAGCTATTGTTAGAAGTAATGGCATTCCTTTAGAACTAAGACCCATGACAGAACTAGATGAAGCGAACTATGAAGCTGATAATCACATTTATCATGGAAGTTATAGCTCTTTTGAAGAATACAAAAAGGCCATGCGGAAATAATCATGCAAGTTAATCCTACCAAGCGCTACTACCGCGCTTACAAGAGATATGAAAGAAAACATTATCCAATGGATTATGTTGATGATTGTGTTGAAGCAATATTAACCAATGACAAAGAATTTCTAGCCAAACATAAAGATCACCCTGTAGGAAAAAATCGCGAAATGCACGTTAATCGTCAATATAATGACGATTGGCTATTGTACTACCGGACTGATAAAGAAACACATGAACTAATCCTAGTTTTGGTTGCATTAGGAACACATGATGAACTAGATCGATTTGCCAATATGTAATAGCATGCGTTGTATTGAATAAAAACAGATTAATGCAGAGCTCGAAGTTACTACAATTTGTAGAAGTTTCGAGCTTTATTTTGTTCCAATCACGCTAATGATGTTAATAATAATTTTTGCAACTGTAACTTAGCTGCATCTTGGTTAGCCTGTTCTGGTTGCTCATGATTCAATTGACAATTCTCAAGATAATCATCAATACCCGCTTTGAAATCTTTCTTCAACTCTGCCAGAGAATTTCCTTCATAAGAAATAAAAGTATTTTCTAGACCTAAGACTTCGCCAAATAAAGTATCATTTTCAACTTCGATAAGTACCTTGGTAACCTTTATAAGTTAGTAGGCTCATAGTCTTATACCTGCCATTCTTAATCCATTCTTCAACGTTCTTAATTGATATTGTTTAAGCATATTTCGAGGATGTGATTTGTGTAATTAAAGATTATTCACCTCTCTTATATATTCCATCACTGTACAAAATTTGGAATTCAAAATTTAGGCTTGTCTCCCATCATTTATTACGCAAAAAATGTCTAAATTTTTTGAAAAAAGTTAATTTTTCAAATCAAAACAAAAGAATCATTACATGAACTACATTTTTGATAGCGAATACAATATTTTTCGCTTCAAATACATAGAATTTCTTTCCTTTTTAAAAAAATTCTTTAAAGAGGCTGTTTCCCCTTGTAAATACGCGGATTACTGTTAAAATAAGTAATCGTAGTTTATATTAAAAGAGGTATTTTTCATGGAAACTATTTCTAAGAAACAATTAGTAGATCAAATCGCTGCAAAGACTGATGCTACTA
This sequence comes from Lactobacillus sp. UMNPBX1, assembly GCF_002554085.1. Taxonomy (NCBI): domain Bacteria; kingdom Bacillati; phylum Bacillota; class Bacilli; order Lactobacillales; family Lactobacillaceae; genus Lactobacillus; species Lactobacillus sp. UMNPBX1. The sequence goes on along the minus strand of NZ_PCZI01000009.1, from coordinate 23,243 downwards.
AGACAGACATTAACACTATTTTGGACGCTTACATCGACGTCGTTAAGAGCAATGTTGCTGAAGGTAACAAGGTTCAATTGGTTGGCTTCGGTGCCTTCGAACTTCGTCACCGTGCTGCTCGTAAGGGTCGTAACCCACAAACTGGTAAGGAAATTGAAATTGCTGCATCAAACGTTCCAGCATTCAAGCCAGGTAAGAGCTTCAAGGATGAAGTTAACAAGTAATAATTTATTATTACAAAAAAAGACCGCGAGTTTTCTCGTGGTCTTTTATTTTGCCTCAGAACCTGCCATTAACAAGACTTTTCCCTGCTCAGTTTCGATCATCTCGCAATCTATGCCAAAGTTTTGCCTAATCGCCTGCGCCGTAATTACCTCTTCTGGCCTGCCCTGCTTTTGAATCCTGCCTTGGTTGAGCAAAATTACCTGATTACTATATTGCAAAGCCTGATTCAAATCGTGCAAAATCATGCAAATCGTCAAATTCTGCTTTCGATTCAATTTTTTCACTAAATCCAAAAAGCGATACTGAAAATACAAATCCAAGTATGTTGTTGGTTCATCTAGAAAAAGATATTCCGGCTCTTGCGCCAGTGCTGTAGCAAGCCACACACGCTGCTGCTGACCGCCAGATAATTGCGCTATAAACTTATCTGCCAAATCAGCAATCTCTAGCTCCTGCATAATCTGTTGAAGGCGAGCAGATCCATTTTCTTCATCCCCCATCAAGGAATGATACGGCAGACGCCCCATTTTAACCAGTTCCTTGACAGTTATCTGATCATACAATTGATTCTGCTGGTGGACAATTGCTACCTTTTTGGCAAAATCCTTCGCAGCTAGCTGCCAGATATCTTGCCCATCTAGCGTAATTGTCCCCGCAGACGGCCTTATTGCCCGTGTAAGCAAGCGAAACAAGGTTGACTTGCCAGATCCATTAGGACCAATTAAAGTCGTAATCTGGTTCTCCTGCAGGCTCAGAGAGAATTGATTAAATAATTGTTTTGACCCATATGAAAAATCAATCTGCGACGCTTTAAGCATTTTTCTGCCTCTTCCATAAAATTAAAATCATTACTGGACCACCAACAATAGCCAAAATAATATTAGCCGCAATCTCGTTTGGCGCTGTAATTACCCGGCCGATGGTGTCAACGAACAATAAAAACCAAGCTCCAGCAAAAATCGAAAATGGAATGATTTTTTGATAATCATATCCCAAAAGCAAACGAGCAACCTGTGGCACAATAATTCCGATAAAGGCTAAAACACCAATGCAAGCCGTTGTTGTTGCGGCCAAAACCACTGCAATTAGCATCAAGACTAAACGCAGGGTTTTAGCAGAAACACCTAAAGACGTCAGCTCTTCATCATTGATCTTTAAGTAATTAGCCCAATTCATAAAACAAATCGCGCAAATCAGCCCTATTATGCCAATAACCAATAAATACATTGTTGATCCCCAACTACTTGTGGCCAGGCTGCTGCCACTATTTTGATTATTAGTGAAAACTTCCTGCATCCCCGTGAACACCGCATTCAATGCCACTCCGATGATAATTAACTGATAAGGCGTCATCTTTTTTTGGAATAATAAAAGAAGCCCAAACGCTAGCAGTCCGCCAATAATCGCGAAAATAATTTTACCAAAGAAAATTTCTGGCAAAATAATAACCGCTAGCAATTGACATAAACTGGCTGCACTAGAGATCCCCATAATTCCAGGTTCTGCAATCGGATTGCGCAAAGTTGCCTGAAAAAAGGCACCACTAACAGAGAGGCTAGCTCCTGCTACTAGTGCCGAAATAATCCGCGGGACACGGATATTAAACAAAATATTCAATTGGCTGTTAGTCATCTTTTGCATTGAAAAATTGCTTGCTCCGTGAGTTAATGCAAAGAAAATCGTACTGATTAACAAAACTGCTAAAATCAAGTTTATCCAAATTACCTTTTTCTTCATTTTGATCACTTTCCAGGGTACAACCAGTTGCTTAATTTATTCAATGCTTGAGAAACATTCATGTTAGCTGAAGCATTAAAGTCTGGTTGCTGTAGGTCATAAACTCTGCCTGTCTTTACGGCTTTCATCGTCTTCCAAACAGAATTTTTCTTAAACTCTTGCTTAAATTGTGGCAAAGTTACATTTGGTAAAGCATGTTCTAATCGCAAAATGACATCTGGATTTTTAGTAGCTAGCGAGTCATTACTTGGTGACAAATAGATCTGACTATCAGAGTGATAGATATTTTCCCCACCAGCTATTCTGACCAAATCACCTAAATATGATCGATTAGTTAGAATCATGTAATTAGCGCCAGGCAAGCCCATCAAGATCAATACTCTAGGCTTACGACCGTGAACACGTGCTTTAGCCTTTTTAACGGCTTTTTTGATTAAGCCAATCTGATAATCAGCCTGTCTCTGCCGGTAATACTGCTTGCCTAATGAACTCAGTGTAGCTTCAAGGTCAGCTACTGAATCCAGCTTCAGATATGTAACTTTAACGCCTTGTTCTTTAAATGATTGATCATACTGATCTTTTAAAGTTGAGACTGCATAGACACGAGTGGGATTCAAAGAAGCAATCTTTTCAACACTTGGCTTCATTGGACCCCCAATCTTGGGCACCTTTTGATAGCGTGCTGGTAACTTAGCCTGCGTCTTTGGAACCCCTGCTAAATTAACGTTCAATTTATCAAAAATTTCAGTAATCGCTGCACTTGTGGCAACAATCTTTTCATTATTGGCAACTTTTTGATCAATCAATCGTTTAGCACCAATTGCCACTCCGATGATTGCTACTAAAAATATAATTAAACCAATAATTAATCCTTTACGTTTTTTCATTTACTTTTTCTTTCCTTGGCATTTACGACAATCAAAACAGCAACGCCAATTAAAATTAACGAACTAAGCACTCCAGCCAAAATAACATAATAAAAATTTCGCTGCCTTTGTTGATTAGCACGTTGATTGCGTGCATTCTGCGCTATTTGCCTGTTAGCTATTGCCGCTTGCTTCTTTTGTGCCAATTGCTCCTTAGGCTTAACACTCTTGTTTTTCACCTGTGGCGCGCTACGTTTTATCGCACTTTCTGCATGACTTGCTCGCTCTTTTTTATTTGTTAACTTAGGCAATTGCGTAGTGTCAAAAGCAAATGTAATATTGTGTGTTGCTTGGTAAACATGTGGCACATCTATTTTAATTTGACTAGAAATATCACGTTTTAAATTATTAGTGCGAAAACTATAGCGATAATCATAGTCACTGCCATGCCGCGTTTTTACTACGTTTAGCGGTGCTTGTCCATTAATCGTTAACACCCGAACCGGATAGGGACTTAGATCTTTCTTAGTGCGAATTGTCATCGTTACCAGGTACTGATTGTCGTCTACCACAACCTGAGCAGGACGCGCATAGTAGCCATCAGCCATCGAGGTCTGATGCGTGCCATACTTGTAAGTACGATAACTCACGCTTTGTGCACTAACAGTCACACCAAAAATAAACAAACAAGTTAGCAACAAGAAAGGAAAAGAGATAATTTTAGCTATATTTTTCATTATTTCTTTCTCTTCAAAATTTTATTTCTTAAGTAAAAGGCCAAACCAATAATTGCAGCATCAAATGCTAAAAAGCCTGCGATCACAGGCAAAAATGGATATTCCACCGCTGCAATCGTCGCCATCTTTTTCTTCTTGGGTGTCAACTTTGCCCCAGGTTTTACACTAGAGTTTGAAGAAGACTGCTGCTTTTTAACTGGCTTTGACTGCGGTTGAGCGCTACTTGTAGCATTTTCTGCATCTTTACTACTGTCGTCATTAGCTGCAGGAATAGCATCACTAGTACTACTTGAATCAGTGCTACTATTTGCTTCGGTTAATGCCTTGCTTACAGTCGAACTGTGCGCCACATTTTTTACACCAAAAGCAAACCAGACCTTAAACAAACGATCATGAATATTGGCAATTGGTACGCTCAAGCGCAGACTCCCCTGAGCCTGCTTCTTCAACTGATTTAGCGACTTGAAGTGGACCTGATAAGTCCAGATATCCTTGCCAGCTTGTTTGGTAAAACGCAGGTTTGAAATTGAACCAATTCCCAGTGAAACCGGCTGAAATTTGGTCACCATCCCATGCTTTACCTCAACTTTTAAGGTCATAACATAGCCCTGCTTTACTTTTTCAATCCTGGCATGATGCGTGTAAAAATTATTTGCTGCAGAAACGCCACTGCGATCCGCCTTATAGACCGCATAATTGATATTTTGAACCTTTTTATCTGCGCTGACCGTGTGTACTTTTCTTACTAACTTTTTTGACGCTCTTTTTACTAGCCTTCTTTTGCTTCTTGTCGGTCTTTTTCTTGCTAGTAGTTAAACCGCTAACCTTGTCATACTTCACCCAAGCTTGTTCGGTCATCTTACCACCAAAGTCAATAGTGACTTGCATCTTGACCCAACCATTATTTTTGAAAGCTTTGCCTGCAAAAACAAAGTCAAAACTAGATTTGTCGGCGGAAACATTTTCCTTTTTACCGCTAACGCCATTAATCTTGAGGGATTTTACAATCTTATTTACGTTTTGCCCCTTGCCCATTGGACTATTTTTACCATCGACATGGATTATCATTTTAGTCACATGCTTTTGACTAACTGTTAATTGCACCTTATCTCCCACAAAACCTTGAGCCATTGACTTAGCATGGTTGCGGTGATTTTTACTGTATTTGTAAACCGTCATTCCCACTGTCTTTTGACTTTGTTCAGCGGCCATTACAACCGGATTAGTTTGCATAAATGCCACTCCAGGTGCCATTAAAGTCATTGCGACCGAACTACTTGCGATTAACTTAAGTAACTTTTTATTCATTCTAATATCCTTCTTTTTACTATTAATACTATTAGTCTTTTCTATTATAAAGTTCTTAAAATAACTATGCAATCGGTTTCAAGATGATATTTTATTCAGCTTATTATGCTCATAAAAAAATAAAATAACAAAAAATATATTGATTTATAACATTTATTTGATCATAATGTAAGCGATATCTAAAATTCGTGGGAGGAAACTTTTATGAGAAAAAATACTAAAATCATTTTAACATCACTTGCTTTACTCGCAAGCGCTAGTGTTTTGGCACCATCAGCTGTAGTGTCTGCAGCTGATCAACCTGCTACTAATGTTGCTGCAACTACTGCTACTAGTCAAAACAGCGACTTGCAAACTATCACTATGACTATTACCAAAACTGGCAGCACTACCCCATCAGAAGCTGCTATGTTCTTGGGCAACTCTGCTCAAGTTAATGTTAAGGACGGTAAAGTTACCGAAGTAATTATTCACGTTGATGGCTCTAAAGCACCAATGACCAAAGGTCAAGACATGTCTAAGATGGTTGCTAGCCTAGCATTGAATGGTGTAGCCGGCAAGCAAGAAAATGTTGCTAAAGACGGCTCATCCCTTGACTATGTTTTCTCAGCAGATGCTTATAAAGAAGGCGCTGGCAGCTTAGAATTCGGTCTTAACGTTATGGGCAAGACCATGAACGAAAAGGCTGATATTACTTTAGGTAAGGTCGCTGAAGACACTGCTAATAAAGATGCCAATACTACATCTGACAAGACTCAAACTGATGCCGCTGCTGCTAAAAAGACAGCTGCCAAGAAAGCTAAGGCCGTTAAGCGGACTCTGAAGCACAATGCTTATGTCTACAAGAAGAACGGCAAGCGTGCTAATAAGAAAGTTTTGAAGAAAGGTCACCGCGTTAACACTTATGGTCGCGCAATTAAATTACACGGTAAGACTTTCTATCGTATTTCTAAGAACACTTACGTTAAAAAAGCTAACTTTTAACTAAAAATTTATTTCAAGAAAATAAAAAGACGGGCGTTGGCTCGTCTTTTTTGTTTGGATTGTTATTTGAGAGAAAATTTCTATTTAAACAAAAATATCCTTAAAATCAGCTACCACGTCTTTATTCTTTCTGCCAGGAATAACAGCGTAAATCACAGTGGAGATGCTTGTCGGAGTATCAAAGGCCTCCTGCCACATTTTTGCGACTTCTTTTGCGTTAAAGCCAAAAACGTCTGCACCCCAGTCGCCCAGAATAAGCACATCCACTTGTTGATCTTCAGCAATTTTCTTAACGAATTTCATTCGCTCAATCATTGCATCATTTGCCATTCCTTTTGCTTTGCCTCGGGCAGCAGATTTATTTGGAGCAGCGCAAGTAATGACATCTGTTTTTGCGCTAGGTCTAGTACTCGTATCCCAAAGCACATCAGGCGTGTAAATTGCTCGATCAGTATAAAGATTGTCATTGAGGTGTTGCTTATTCCAAGCATAATAATCTGTAAAACTGGTAATTATTGGATAAAGATCAGATACGCCGCAAAGTGCCTCTTCCAATGCCATTAACCACAAACATCGCCGAATCCTCCAGTATCAGACAGCAGAAGAACTCTTCAAGCAATATATCTCTTCATAACCTAACTGTTGCACTTAATTTGACAATTCAGGAATAAAAGGATTTTTATCTTCCACTCAAATTAAGAGCTATTTGAGAAATCAAAGTATCCATGAAATACATACCGAAAAAGACAAATAATGCCACAATTAAGATCTTCCATGAAATCTTTGATAAATCCTTCAATCTATGAGTTACTGAAATTCCGGCAAAGGCTAATACCGATGTAGTTAATGATAAAAAATCTACTGCATTAATTACACGAACACAATATGGACTAAGCAAACAGAAAACTAATGAAACGATAGACACCCAGCCTAGAATGGGAAATCCTCTAACAATCTTCCACGGAACTCGTTTCATTAACATACTGATAATAATGCCAATCAGAGAAAACAGCCATAATAGACCTAGGCCGGCAAAAGTATCAGGTGTAATTGGGGTGCTCTTAGGATTTTTTACTAACTTAATCCACTGAACAAATAAAACTAAACTAACACTAAGCAATAAAATTAATGCATCTCTACCTAATTTATAAAAATTATTTTCTCTAATCATGTTCTGGGTATACTTCTTTCTTTTTATCAAGCAAACTAGTCAAGTGAACATACATGAATCTTTGCAAAGGAACTGCGAGGAAATACATAATATAAGTTCCAATAAAACTAGTTAACAACTGACTTGCTGCCGCAAATGATAGAATCGTCTCACTATGTTTAGGAACCAGAGCTGCTAAAGCTGAAGAAGCTGCAGTCATCATAGAACTTGATCCTACTCCAGAACTCATCGCAACAGCTTGATAACTAAAGCCCATCCCCAAAAGAACTGGTGCTAAAATTGAGAAGACAATCGAACCAAAAATTGTTCCAATTAAGTAAATACCTAGGACTCCTCGACCTTCCGGTGAATCAAGTGTATATTTTTCACTAATATAGGCTAGTTCTCCTTCTCTGCCTAATCCCAATGTTGAGCCAATGGCCTCTTGTCTTAATCCTAGTAATAAAGCTACTGGTAGTCCAAATAAAATTGTGCCTAAATTACCTAACTCATGAATGAGAAATACCCAACCTACTGATAAAATTTCATTAATCTTAGGTGCAACATTTGCTCCATAACGTGCCATTAGTGGCAACATTATTAAAATCATATATTTTCCAGCAAACTTTACTCTTTTATCATTGTAAAGCCGCTTGATTGGCTTTAAGGGGAGCAAATAAACAATAATTGCTAAAATAACTGCAAATACTAATGGCAGAATTGAAACTTCAATCTTACCAATTTTGAAAACCTGCATCCCAATAAGTTCGGCAATGGTGTCAATCAATAAAACTAAAATAATTAATGGACCATAATTTTTTAAAGATTTCATTTTTCTGCTCCCATTTTGTTTAATTGCTCAAGATATTCCTGTTTTGTTCTACGATAAGCTTCGATTTTATCTAAATTATTTGAAATTTTTAGAATACAGTTAAAAACGAATTTTGGAAAAAGATCCAACACAAATATTGGATCAACTAACTCAAAATCAACACCATGGATTGTCCCATTCCAACCACCATATCCAATTTGAATAGTTGGCATTAGATAACTTACATCTCCAATGTCTCCAGCCGCCATCGTATAACCACGATTTTCAATTAAACCTGGAATTTCATCACTATCCAAAAATGTATTTTTAACTAATGCATTCATATCTCTATTAGACTTTAATGGCAAGTAGCCAACTTGAATTTCCGATTGATAATTTCCACCTAAGGCAGATGAGCAACCAGCTGCTGCTGTAGTAAATTGTTGCATCAACTGATGAGCGTACTCAGCATCAAAATATCGTAAGTCAGTCCCCATTCGAATATGATCTGGAATTACATTAATTGATTCAGTATTTTCACCTATCCTCACCGGATTAAATCTAATTTGATTAGATTCCTTCAGTTGTTGACGCTTAAAGGCTAGAGCTGTGGTAAACAAAGTTGCGATACTTTGAGCATTAATTCCTGCTTCAGGAGCAAATGCAGCATGACTAGCTTTACCTAAAAAATCGAAATATTGAAAATTAAAACCTGCTAGATCACAATTAATCTCGATTGTTCTTTGATCAAAATTTTCACCTATAGCATGAACTGAGACACAGTAGTCGACATCATCAAAGACACTTAATTTAATTGCTTCTTGTTTACCACCAAAATAAGTGATTTTTCCTTCCGCTTTCTGTTTTTTGCGCCACTCCAAATCAACAAATTCTTCAGCCGGTGTAAAAATAAATGCTAAGTTAGCGCCAAAATCACCAATTCGTTTATTTTTCACTAGTTCATTCATAATCGCTAAAGCTATTGTCACCTGAGTATAATGGCCACAAGCTTGAGCTGCTCCTGTTTCACTATCAGCATTTCTATGCCCCGGCTGGTATAGTGAATCTAGTTCTGCAATAATTCCAATAGTCTTAGTTTGGTGATTATTAAACACCACTTTTATCCCTGTATTGCAGAAATGTTCGACTTTTACCATAGGAGTGATTTCATGAATAGCTTCTTCTATCGCCTCAGAAGTTTTATACTCCTTATATCCCAACTCCGGATTATTTAGTAGATAATCTGCTAATTCCCGCATTCTTGGATAGTATTCTTGAAAACTCGACATTCAATTCCCCACTTTTTCAAATCATCAATATTACATTTGATGGTTTAAATAGTACAGCGATATTCAATCTGAAGCAAGAACAATTTTTAATTATAATAAATAAATGGTTCGTATTTTAAATAACGATAAGCATAAATAAAGCATCACTTACAAGAAAAATCTCACAAGTGATGCTTTATTTGTAGTAAAAAATATTTAGAATTTACGTAAACCATGTTGGTAAACTTGCTTGTCTTTTTGGCCGACTGCAGCAACATTTTCTAATGGATTATCCCGCAAAACTAGGAAATCCGCATATTTGCCAACTTCAAGCGAACCATATTCTTGATCAACCTTAAGCAATTCAGCACTACCCAAGCCGCCTGCTCTTAAAGCTTGATAATTTGTGGCTCCTGCTCTAACCAATTCCACTAATTCATTAGGTGTATCAGAGAAGCGATTGAAATATGTTCCTGCGTCTGTCCCCATTGCCAGTCTCACCCCCTCCTTGATCGCATGGCCGACATGATTATAAAAGTCATCAACTACTGCACACATCTTGCGGTATGAGAACTCAGGTACAACATCTTTTCCATGAACGACGATTGTCCGACCTGCAGTCAATGTTGGTGACAAAAATGTACCTTGTTTTTTCATCAAAGCCAAGTCATTATCATCTAAATAAAAACCATGTTCTACAGAATCAACTCCTGCAACAACTGCATAATGAATACCAAGTCGTCCCTCGGCGTGAGCACAAACTGTCATATGCTTGGAATGAGCCTCTTCTACTGCCATCTTCATTTCTTCAAGCGAAAGCTCAGTATCATCTACTTCATCCCCAAGTGACATAATTCCACCGGTAGCCATCAACTTGACATTTTTTGCACCTTTGGTAAATTGTTCTCGGACTGCTCTACGCATGTCCTCTGGACCGTTAACCAAATGACTAGCATTTTGCTCTCCATTTAACCCCACCTTGAAATCACCATGTCCGCCGACAATTGACATTGTCATTCCAGTTGGCATCACTTGAGGACCTTCAAAAGGATACTGCTTGCGCATCTGCACTAATTTACAGTCAACATCAAAGGATGTGCCACAACTACGAACATAAGTCACACCAGTTTGTAAAGCTTCACGCAGATCCCGCAGTGCTGCATAAGTAGTCGAAGCTTCAGTAGTCGGAAATTTTTTCTTCAAGTCAGAATCAAGCCCCATGTGAGTATGTGAATTAAGCAAACCGCTCATCACATATTTCCCTTTAAGGTCAACTTGTTTGTCAAAATCTGCTGTGCATTTTCCCTTACCTTGATCGGTCAATTTACCTGTTTCATCATCAACGACAAACCAAGCATTATCTACTAGATTATCTTCATTACCAACGAATAAATTACAATTTACAAAAGCTGTTTTAGTCATTATTTTTCTCCTAATTATTACTTACAGATGCATCTTTAAAGCTGAAATTACCACCCAAGAATTCTACATTTTTAACACTTGGTCGAACCATCCAAGCTTGACCATCATGGAATAATGGCGTCAATCCTTGTTGATCAGTTAAAACACGTTCTGCATTATACAAATCTTCTAATCGCTTAGTAGGATTTAATTCCTTATCTGAATTATTCATATACTTGTCAAAATCTTTGTTAGACCATTTACCGAAGTTATAACTTTGTCCTGTCATCATTGTGTGCAATTGTGAATTAGGATCTAAATAGCCCGAAGTCAATCCAGTAAAGACTGCCTCGAAATCACCATTGAGCATTTTCTTAACTCTAGTAGTCTTCGGCATGCTTCTAACAGTTACATCAACTTTTTTGCCAAAGGTATCTTCTAACTGGCTTTGCACAAACTCTAAAACCTTTTTAGAAACGTCATCATCGTCACCCATTAAGGTAAAGGCCAACTTATTCTTACCCAATTCTTTTAATGCTCTATCATAAAGTTTCTTAGCGCCTGCAGGGTTATAATTCATATATTTATTAGCTGGATTTTTGCTTTCAACATACTGGTCAAAATTCTTACCATCAACATATTCATTTGGTCCAGCAAAAGTTCGAGCTACGGTATTAGCACCACCAACTGTTTTAGCCAATTGAGCTCGGTTAAGTGCCATTGAAACTGCTCTTCTAAAATCGACATTAGCTAGTTCTGGATGCTTGGATACATTGAAAGTCAAGTATTCAGTTCTATCTAGTTTATAGACTGTATAACCAGATTGACCCTTCAGTCTCTTTGAAGCCTGAACATCAAGATAGGCACCATCTAATTTGTTAGCCTGATACAGATTGTAATCAGTTGAAGGCGTCTTTTGTACACTATAATTAACCGTCTGCAATTTAACTTTATCTTTGTCCCAATATTGATCATTCTTTTCTAACTTCCAGTTAAGACTTGAACCAGTCCAGCCTTTTTGAACAAACGGACCATTGTAAACCATATACTTAGATGCAGTCCCATATTTTTTGCCAAACTTTTCGACTACGTGTTTATTTTGCGGATTCCAACCAACTGACAAGGCTTTAAAATACGGTACGGGATGTTTCAAGTGAACTACCAATTCATATTTACCCTTAGCTTCAACACCTAAAGTCGACGGAGCTTTTTTCCCAGCTAAAACATCATCTGCATTAACTACATTTGACCACTCATTTTGCTGTTGTGATTGTGTCTTAGGATCAAGTGTCCGTCTTAAAGAATAAACAAAATCTTCAGCGGTCACTGGATCACCATTAGACCACTTAGCATTCTTTCTTAAAGTAAAAGTCCAGGTCAAACCATCTTTACTCTGATTAGTTTTAGTAGCCACACCAGATACAACTTTACCCGCTTTATTCAGTCTATTGAGCCCTTCAAAAACATTAGATGCCTGTTCACTACCAGTTGTATCTACCATCTTTGAAGGATCCATAGTTTGGATTTCTGAGGTAGTCATCCAGGTCAATTCTTGTTTAGGTGCTTTAGCACCAGATTTGCTTGATGAACATGCAGATAAAGTACTTACGCCTAAAAGTGCTACTACAGTCGTGCCAAATAAGTGCTTCAATGTTTTTCTCATTTTTATCTCTCCCATAAGTCAAAAAAATTAACAACAAGCTTATGATAATTAAAAAACGCCCTACTAGATCAATTGATCTAATAGGGCGTCTTCAACGCGGTACCACCTATTTATTCGTAGAATAATACTCACAAAAATTCTACCTCATGCACGTGCGGCTGATTCTATCAAAATCAGCGATACGTCGCCGCTATAGAGGGCGGACCCTGAAAATGCTAATATCGCACTTTCAGCTCAAAGGTGATTTTCACTTAATTCATCATTATCTTCTTCCACCAACCGAAGACTCTCTGCAAATCATTTATTAAGTTACTTTCCTTATCAAAGCTCTTTTTTTATTTGTTGTAAACAATAATATCATGTATTTTTAATCTGTCAATTATTTTTTTATTTTTTTCAATTGTTAAAAATAAAATGATCAATTGCCTCGGCAACTGCACCATGATTATTATCAGCCTGAGTAATGTAATCGCATTGCTCTTTCATAGCAGGATTGACATTAGCCACACCAACACCCACACCAGCAGCCTGAATCATTGACAAGTCATTAAAATTATCACCAATGGCAATTGTTTCTTCAATCGGCACCCTAAGCTGCTCAGCCAGCTTCATCAGTCCCGCGCCTTTATTGACACCTTTACGGTTAAATTCTAAATAACGATTAGATGAATATGAAATATCCAATTCTTGCGTAATTGGTCCTAATTCAGCGGCGATCCGGTGCAAATAATTATTATCAAGACTCTCATAGAGCACCTTGGCAATTTTCTGCCCCTCCAAAAATGACAAGTCTTTATCTTCAATCTCTTTAAACTGGTGTCGTCCCGTCATATAGGCACGTTCATCATCATCGATATGATACGTATATACCATATCTTGAGTGTAAACATGCATGGCAATATCTAGTTCAACCCCATGCCGATATAACCGATCCGCAATTTCATTAGGCAAGCCGTCAAAATACAGCACGCGATTATTCTTATTTTCTGTAATGCTGGCACCATTGAATGAAATCACATATTCATTAGCTACCTGCTCTAATCCTATTTCCTTTAAAGTATTTTGGACAGAAACGTAGCCTCGTCCAGTTGCAGGAACAAATTTTACACCGTGAGCAACTGCTTTTTGAATCGCTTCTCTATTTTCTACTGAGACATGCGTATCTGCGCTCAACAACGTTTCATCTAAGTCACACGCAATAATTTTATACATCTAGTCACCTCTTCATGCTTAGTTTACCGGAGACACGCAAGCCTAGCAAGGCAACAAATCTTGTAAAATAACATAATTCGTCTAAGTGTAAGCGATTACAAAATAGTAAAAATATTTTTCATTACATAGTTATAATAGACATGCAAGCCTTTAAATAACAGCGTTCTTGCGCCTTGAAGACGGTAAAAAATCATGCTAAGTTGGTGTCAAAAGGATGGCGTTAATAAGATGACAGATAAGATATACACTAATTACTTTATCGAAGATGAAGATTTTGACAAAAACCACTTCCACTACAAGAAATTAAGCATCCCTCAAGGTGTAGAAGCTCAGCCATTAGCTGTCCCTCCAGTTCTTGCACCGGATAAGGAAACTGATACTGATGTCTGGTTCACTCTTGAATCAATTGAAAGCGAAAGCCAAATATTGCCTGGAGCTAAGACCAAGACTTGGGGTTATAACGCTCCTTTGTTAGGTAAAACCATGGTCTTAAAACGTGGCCAGCGAGTTCACGTTACCTTAAAAAATAGTTTACCAGAACTAACAACTTATCACTGGCATGGCATGGAAGTTCCTGGTCCTATTACTGATGGTGGCTGTCATGCCCCTGTTTATCCAGGTGAAGAAAAGCAAATCGAATTCACTGTTAATCAACCAGCTGCCTTAACATGGCTTCATGCTCACCCATGTCCATCCACCGCTGCCCAAGTTTGGATGGGATTAGCTATGGGCGTAGTAGTAACAGATGAAAACGAAGCTAAACTCCCAATTCCTAAAAACTATGGCGTTGACGAGTTTCCAGTTATTTTGCAAGACCGTACTTTCCACAAAGATAATCAACTTGACTATCGCGCTGATTATGATGCAATGGGCGTCTTCGGTGAAACACCATTAATCAACGGCACGGTTCGCCCTTATGTTGATGTAACAACACAAAAGATTCGTTTACTATTCTTAGGTGGGTCTAACCGTCGTGAATGGCGCTTGCACTTTGATGATGACCTAGTTATGACTCAAATTGCAGGTGACGATTCATTTTTGCCTCATCCAATCAAAATGACTAAGATCTTGGTAACACCTGGTGAACGGCTTCAAGTTGTAGTTGACTTCAAGGATTACCATGATGGCGATGTCGTTAACCTTTATACTGATGATTTCAAACTAATTGAATTTAGAATTCACAAGTTTGCACCTGACAACAGTGTTATTCCTGATACATTATTCAAACCAGAAATTCCTGAAATCGCTGAAGATTTGCCAGTTCGTAAAGTAACTATGGATGATCACAACAAGATAAACGGCAAGCAATTCGCAATGCAGCGGATCGATATGAAGCAACAAGTTAGTCATGCTGAATACTGGGACGTAACTAATACCAACTCTAAGGAACACGGTATGTTGCACCCATTCCATATTCACGGCACACACTTTACAGTCGTTTCACGTGATGGCGAAAAGCCATTTCCAAATGAATATGGTTACAAAGACACCATTCCTGTCAGACCAGGTGAAACCGTCCGCTTGCGTGTAGAATTCCCACAAACTGGAGTCTTCATGTACCACTGCCACATTATTGAACACGAAGATGCCGGAATGATGGCTCAAATCGAAGTATTCGACCCTAAACACCCAAAGACATACAAGTTAATGGATATGAAGACATTAACCGACGCCTTTGCTAAAGAAAGAGGCATTAAACCTGAAGATGTGTGGATGCCAGGAATGGATACCGAAGGTTGCGGCATGGAAGTTGACAGCAGTTCTGGTGCTAGTCAAAAATAAAGGAGCTTCAAAATGTGCTCAGGAATGAATAACTTATTTTGGAAAATTATTTGGGTAATTGTTTACGCCATTACTGCCTACTTTACTTTTACCGGCAAAATGATGATGGCAATGTACTGGATGGCCGGTGGGATGTTGGCTGAATCGGTTGTCTCACTCATTTACTACTTTGTTAATCGACAAAAATAAACTTTTTCTCACTATTTCTTCCGTTACTAACTTTTTAACTAAGTAAAAAAATTTATTTGACAAAATTAAAACGAGATGATAAATTAATAGCAATAATTAAAAAATCTTGATGAATAGAGTAATTATAGCTAGCTTTCTTACAGAGAATTACTGGTTGGTGAGAAGTAAAAGAAACTGCTTAATGAAAATGGATTCAGAATGATTATACTAGTGATATTTAGCTAGTATTGGGGTTGCTCTCGTTAACAATGCAAGCTATTGTTAGATAGCTATTGAGGTCAGTTATGTAAATAGCTGGCAAATAAAGGTGGTAACACGAAGCACTCGTCCTTTGAGGATGGGTGCTTTTTTTGCATATGAGAGAAAGAAAAATGAGAAAAAGAAGACAGCGGAATATTATTATTGGCACCATTGTTAGCTTATTGATTATCGTAGCTGGTTACTTCAGCTTCTTTTGGACGCCAAAAAGCAACGGTCAAACCAAAGTTAGCGTAGGAATCGTTGGTGCCAGCAAAGGTGACATTGCAATCTGGAAAAGCGTTGCTCAAACCGTCAAACAGAAATATGGAATTATTTTAACCACTAAAAGTTTTGATGGTTATGACCAACCTGACAAGGCACTTAAATCCGGTGACGTTGATCTGAATGCCTTCCAGCACTATGCTTTCCTCAACGCCTGGAACAAAGCCAACCATGGCGGAATTACTGCAATCGGTAAAACCTATATCTCACCTATTCGCTTATATTCCAAAAAATATCATAGCCTAAATGCACTACCTGAAGGAGCAACAATTGTGGTCCCCAGCAATCCCACCAATGAATCGAGAGCACTTTTTGTTTTGAAAAATGCCGGGTTGATCAAATTGAAGAAGGGCAAAGTATTGGTCTCTGTTGCAGATATTACTGCCAATCCTAACCACTTCAAAATTAAAGAAGTTGCATCTGAACAAACTAGCCGCGTGATCGATGATGTTGATGCCGCTGTCGTCAACAATGACTTTGCTGGCCCTGCACATCTAGGTGACAAGCAAACTATCTTTGTCGAACCATTGAATAAAGACTCTGAGCAATGGATCAATATTATTTGCGCCCGCACCAAGGATAAAAATAAAAAGATTTATCAAGAAATTGTTAAAGCATACCAGACCAAAAAGACCAAGCAAATTTACAAGAAATACTACGGCAACAAGCAAATTGCCGCTTGGGATGTAAAACTAAAATAAGCAATAAATAAGACGAGAACTACAATGACTGTAATTCTCGCCTTATTTTTTTATAATGACTATTTTTTATTTCTTCAATTGCTTCAAGTGTTCTTTGATCTTATCTGCAGCAGCTTGCAACTTTTCTTTTTCTTCAGAAGTAAGCTTTAATTCAATTTCTTCCTCAATGCCGTCGCGACCAATAATAGCTGGATAACCAATATAAGTCTTGTATTCAGGATTATAAACTGAAACAGGACAATATAGATGAGCATCGCTAAAGACTGCTTGAACTAAACGAGTAGCACAAGTGGCAATAGCATAGCTAGTATAGCCCTTTCCCTTAGCCACAATAAAGGAATTCTTATTTGATTGTTCACTAATCTTTTCTTGTTCTTCATCACCAAACAATTGGAAAGCAATCTTGTTGTTAACTCTTACCGTTGACCAGGCTGTAAATTGTGAAGAACCATGTTCACCTAAAACGAAACCTTCTACGTTACGTGGATCTTGACCAAGTTTTTCACCAATTATTCTTTGAACTCTTGCAGTATCAAGGAAAGTACCAGTACCAAAGACGCGATTCTTCTTTAAACCAGAAGTTTCTTGCAAAATTTGAGTAATTGCATCACATGGATTAGAAATATTGATCAAAACGCCGTGAAAGCCTGATTCTTTAATATCTGCACCAACTTCTTTGGCATTTCTTGCATTTAATTCAAACTCACCAAAGCGGTCGCCTGTCTTAACTGAAGCCGCAATATCACCAAAAGCGGTAATAATAATGTCAGCATCTTCTAAGCCGTCCCAATCTTGCTTTCGCACATTAACATAGCTATCATTTCTAGCCAAAGTATCATGCAAGTCATTGTATTCAGCATTTACTTTAGCTTCATTTTTATCAATTAAAATCAGTTCGTCAACCATACTGTGCGTAAATAAAGTATAGGCAACGGTTGCACCAACATGGCCCATGCCAATAATACCAACTGTTCTCATTTTAAAATCCTTTCAAAAAAACAAAAAGGAAGATAGTCATAGCTACCCTCCCTTTTTATTATTAGGCTTTAACTTCGTTAATTACAACGTCAAACTTGCCACCAGGAGTGGTAATTGATACGGTTTCACCCTTCTTTTTGCCCAATAAAGCTTGAGCAATTGGTGAATCGTTAGAAATCTTGCCATTCAATGGATCTGATTCATCACTACCTACAATAGTGTAAGTTTCTGGATCATCAGTACCAACTTCAGTATAGGTAATTGTTTTACCAACTGAAACTTCGTTAGGATCAACGCTTTCTGCATCAACAACTTGCGCATACTTAAGCATTTCTTCAACTTGCGCAATTCTGTCTTCCAAGTGACTCTGTTCGTCCTTAGCTGCGTCATATTCGGAGTTTTCTGACAAGTCACCGAATGAACGCGCAACCTTAATACGTTCAATAACTTCTGGACGCTTAACTAATTTTAAGTTCTTTAATTCTGCTTGAAGTTTTTCTTTACCTTCAGCAGTCATTGGATAAGATTTTTCAGGCATATTTTTAACTCCTCAGAAATTAATTTTCTTTATCTTGCACTGATCAATAATATTAATTTACGTCAATAATGTCAACCTTTAACGAACTTTAATCGCAAGATCATTTTCAAGAGCAGCAACAACCTTGTCCATGGCGTTATTAACAACATCATCAGTCAAAGTATCTTCTCTATTCAAGAAGGTCAAGTTGTAAGAAATACTCTTCTTGCCAGCTGCAATGTGACTGCCTTCGTAAACATCAATTACTTTAAGATCAACTAAGTATTTACCAGCATTAGATTCAATGACATTCTCAATTTCTTGGTTAGTAACTGGCTTATCAACTAAAAGTGACAAGTCACGTTGAATTGCTGGGAACTTAGGTGCTGGAACGGCAGTTACACCCTTAGTCAACATTGGAATAATGGTATCCAAATCAATTTCGTAACCGTAAAGTTCACTGCCGCGAAGTGCCTTATCAGAAAGAGTTACTGCATGAGCAACCATTCCGATCATCCCAACATATTGCTTATCAATATAAATACCGGCAGTTCTAGTTGGGTGCATCCCTTGAATACCTTCAGCCTTGTAGACTACCTTATCAAGATCAATGCCAACTGCAGCAAACAAGTTAGTTAATTGACCCTTAACAAAGTAGAAGTCTACCTTTTGGGTTAAATGTTGCCAATTTTCCGCAAAAGTATTGCCAGAGTAAATAGCTGCTAAATGTTCATGCTCGTTGAATTTACCACCATCATGGTCATAAGTTCTGCCTTGTTCAAATAAAGCTAATTGTGTTTGCTTTCTAGCAAAGTTGTAACTAGCAGCATCTACCAATCCAGTCATCAAATTCTCACGCATTGCAGAACGGCTTGAGTTAAGTGGTGATTTAACTTCAACTAATTCTTTTGGATCCTTAGTGTAACGAGTTGCCTTTTCAGGTGAAGTCAATGAGTAAGAAATAGCTTCCATCAAGCCTTGTCCTTCAACGATTGCCTTCATCCGGCGCATCATTTCTTCTTTTTCTGAGTAGCCACCGTGAGTTTCTGGCAAAACAGGTTGAGTAGATTCAAGATTGTCATAGCCGTACAAACGACCAACTTCTTCAACCAAGTCAGCTGGAATTGAAATATCCCATCTTCTATTTGGTACATGAACAGCTAAGTTGTCACCATCTACATCGACCTTGAAGCAGAGACGATCAAAGATCTTCACAATTTCATCAACTGATAATTTTGTACCTAAAACTTTATCAATATATGAAGCAGTAGTCTTAACCACAACTGGTTCACGTTTTTGATCAGTTGCCTTGAGAATGCCTTCATCAACCGTAGCGTTAGCATCATTTCTAAGCAGAAGGGCAGCCATATTGATTGCCTTTTCAGTCGCATCCCAGTTAACACCCTTTTCGTAGCGGCTGGATGCTTCAGTACGGTTAGCGTGACGAAGAGCTGCTTTTCTTACAAGTGCTGGATCAAAAATGGCAGATTCAAGAATGACATCAGTAGTTTCTGAAGTAATTTCTGAGTTAAGACCACCCATTACACCAGCCATCATCACTGGCTTTTCACCATCAGTAATGATGATGTCATTTGGATCAAGCTCGGCTTCTTTTTCATTAAGCAAAGTAAGCTTCTCACCCTTATTAGCAAGTCTTACTTCAAACTTTCCGTTAGCAAAAGTCTTAGCGTCATAAGCATGCATTGGTTGACCAGTTAACAGCATGATATAGTTAGTAACGTCAACTACATTGTTAATTGGACGAATGCCTGCATTCCAAAGACGACGTTGCAACCAAAGTGGTGAGTCTTGAATCTTAACATTCTCGAGCTTACGTAAGTAAAACTTAGGTGCAAGCTTTTCATCAACTTTAACATCGAGTGAATCTGTCCAGGCTGGACCATCTTCTTTTAAGACAACCTTTTCTTCAACCTTTGGCTTTTGGTCGATAATAGCACCGACTTCATAAGCTGCACCTTCCATGCCTAAAGTATCAGCACGGTTAGGAGTAATGTCGAAGTTCAAAATGTAATCATCCATGCCAAGTGCTTCATATACATCTTGACCAGGTTTAACTTCGGCATCTGCTGGGAATACGTAAATACCATCGACAAATTCTTGTGGCACAACGCTGTCGCTGAAACCAATTTCTTGCAAGCCACAGATCATGCCGTAGCTTTCCATGCCGCGGATCTTACCCTTCTTGATCTTTTCATTGCCAGCAATGCGGGCACCATGAAGAGCAACAATCACATCTTCGCCTGCAGCAACATTAGGTGCACCACAAACAATTTGTAAAGGTTCATCTTCGCCGACATCAACGTGAGTTAAATGTAAGTGAGTGCCTTCAACGCCTTCACAATCAAGGACATGACCGACAACTAATTTCTTTAAGCCATCCATTGGGTGAATACGGTCAGGAATTTCAACCCCGCTACGAGTAATTTCTTCTGCTAATTCGTATGGATCTTGACCATCTAAATCAAGAAAATCTTTTAACCAGTTATATGAAACTAACATCTATTATCTTTCCTCCTTACGGAATTGTTCTAAGAAACGTACGTCATTGGTGTAGAAGTCACGAATATCATCGATACCGTATTTCAAAATAGCGAAACGATCAAGACCAACACCGAAGGCAAAACCACCATAAACAGTTGAATCAATGCCAGCATTTTCCAAAACATTAGGGTGAACCATTCCGGCACCTAAAACTTCGATCCAGCCAGTGTACTTACAAATTGGGCAGCCCTTACCATCACAGTTAAAGCATGAAACGTCCATTTCAACTGATGGCTCAGTAAATGGAAAGTAGCTTGGACGCAAACGAGTTTCACGATCTTGACCAAAGACATGCTTAGAAATCATTTCTAAGGTACCCTTTAAGTCACTCATCGTGATGTTCTTATCTACTACTAAACCTTCCATTTGCATGAATTGGTGTGAGTGAGTAGCATCATCATCATCACGGCGGTATACCTTACCTGGACCAACCATCTTAAGTGGACCCTTTGAGAAGTCATGCTTTTCTAAAACTCTAGCTTGGTCACCTGAAGTTTGGGTTCTAAGCAAGTCTTCACTATCAATATAGAAAGTAGCTTGCATGTCACGAGCTGGGTGATCTTTAGGAATGTTCATCATTTCAAAACAGTAGTGATCGGTTTCAATTTCTGGGCCTTGCACTACCCGGTATCCCATGCCGATGAAGTAGCTTTCAAGGTCATCCAAGATGATGTTGATTGGGTGCTTAGAACCAAGGTGTGCTTCACGTCCTGGCAAAGTAACATCAATTTTTTCATCTTCAAGCTTCTTAGCTAAAACAGCCTTGACAATCTTTTCCTTAGCTTCGTCTAATTGAGCATTGAACAGGTCACGTAATTCGTTAACCTTTTGTCCAACTTCACGTCTGTTTTCTGGTGCAACTTCGCGCATTGAGTGCAAAATCTTAGTTAATTCACCTTTACGACCAACAAGTTCAACTCTAACATCGTTTAAAGTCTTTTCATCTTTAGCCTTGTTGATTTGGTTAAGCCCTTCTTCGTGGAGCTCTTTTAACTTATCAAATAAGTCCATTAAATCTTTCCTTTCAAAACAAAAAAAGCTCCGCCCCCTCAATAGGGACGAAGCGTCGCGGTACCACCCTAGTTTGGACGCAATACGCCCACACTTAAGTTTTCGTTAACGGTGAAATACCGGAATTGATTAGATCCTACTCCCAAGATGAAATTCACAGCGTTCTTTCTATCTTCTCTTGCAGCTTTTGAAAGAAGACTCTCTGTTCAGAAAAAATATCTGCTACTAGTCTTGATCTCAGTAATTAATTAATATGATATTTCTTTTACCTGTTTCTTGCAAGCTTTTTATTTACCTTGTGGCAAAACAATGTCACTTGGTCTAATTTCCTTACCAAAGTATGGCTTCAATTCTTTATTATAATCGTAAGTAAAGAAGCTTTCGCGATTCAATTTGGTAATCTCACGATCCATCCATTTTTGTAAGGACTTATTGCCCTTCTTCACCGCACCAGAGATGTATTGGTTAGGGCCAATAGTTTTAATTCCAACAGTAAACTTAGGATTACGCTTAACCCAAGCATACAAATAAGAATTATCATCGGCTAAAGCTGCGCCACGGCCGTTTTTAATTGCGTTAAACTGCTGGGTCTTGGAATCAAACTTCAGCAAGTTAACGCCTTTTTGCTTAGTAAAGTAATTTTCCGCTGTCGTACCTTTAGTCACAATTACACTCTTGCCCTTTAGCTGCTTAGCATTAGTTACAGGAGCTGACTTTGGTGAAATTACCCCGACTGATACCTTCATGTATGGTTTGGTCCAACTAGCCACGCTTTTACGCTCTGGTGTCAAAGTGAAGTTAGCCAAAACAATATCAGCCTTATTAGAATTCAAGGTATCAATTCGATTATTGGCATTAACTTGAATAAACTTAGGTTTTACGCCCAAATCTTTCGCCACTCTGCGAGCTAGGCGCACGTCATAGCCAACACGCTTACCTTGTGAATTAACCCAGCCATAAGGCGGTAGATCGCCAAAGACAGCCACTCTTAAATAGCCACGACGTTTAATTGAAGATACATTATTTTCATTATTCCATCTGTCGCCTGAAGCAGTGCCGTTAATTCCTGGTCGCGTAATTCCAAAATAACCAGCAATTACCACAACTACCGCCAAGAGGACAGCCATGATCCAATTAAAAATCTTTTTTGCCATCATTCACACCTAAAAATCCATACTCTCTAAAAATTCTTGTGCCCGCTTAGTCTGAGGTTTAGTAAAGAATTCTTTGCCTGGTGTCTCTTCCAAAATTTTTCCGTCTTCTAAAAATAGCACCTTATCGGCAATTCTCGCAGCGAAGTTCATCTCATGCGTAACAATGATCATCGTCATATGTTCGTTATCAGATAATCTTTGCATGATATCTAGCACGCCGCGAACCATTTCAGGGTCAAGCGAAGCAGTAATCTAATCAAAGAGCATTACTTCGGGATGCATAATCAAAGCACGCACAATCGCAATTCTTTGCTTTTGTCCACCTGATAATTCACGCGGATATGCCTTTGCATAATTAGCTAAACCGACTTGCTGCTATGAAAAATGTAAGCAAATGTATGACTATGTTCTATTTTCATACATTTTGGACTATTCGTGCTTTCCATTTCTCTTACCAACGTCTAC
>NZ_PCZI01000092.1:0-208 GCF_002554085.1 Lactobacillus sp. UMNPBX1 | reverse complement strand
TCTCTCGAAGCGACTTTATTAATTTACCTTATTTTCTCCGCTTTGGCAAGTCTTGTTCTTCGTTCGGGTTCTATGTGTTTTTATGAAATATTTATTCTGATTGTAGCAATTACATTAGTAGAATCTGCTTTCAATTATAGAAATATCACCTTAACGAAACTGTCAAATCTTTTGTGTAAATAGATCTTTCTCGTAAATTGATTTTTTA
>NZ_PCZI01000091.1:0-213 GCF_002554085.1 Lactobacillus sp. UMNPBX1 | reverse complement strand
CTTCAACCTTCTGATTCGTAGTCAGACACTCTATCCAGTTGCGCTAAGGGCGCATCATCAATGCCGGGGATCGGAGTCGAACCGATACGGTTGAAACCAACCGCGGGATTTTAAGTCCCGTGCGTCTACCAATTCCGCCACTCCGGCGTGTTGATGAAAGCGGAAGACGGGATTCGAACCCGCGACCCCCACCATGGCAAGGTGATGTTCTAC
>NZ_PCZI01000090.1:0-240 GCF_002554085.1 Lactobacillus sp. UMNPBX1 | reverse complement strand
TGCCATACATCTTTTCAATTAGATCGGCTATTTCCCTGGTGGTCACGCCCTTGGAATAAAGCTTGATAATCATGCTTTCCAAGACATCCGAGTGCTGCTTGTAGTCAGGCAGCGTGTGCTGATGAAACTGACCGTTGCGGTCTCGAGGCACTTGCACTTCAATTGGTCCAAACTGGGTATCAACCTTGCGGAAATAAGCACCATTTCTAGAATTGCCAGTATTCCAGCCATTTCTGGCAT
>NZ_PCZI01000008.1:0-81231 GCF_002554085.1 Lactobacillus sp. UMNPBX1 | reverse complement strand
CCTTACATGTCTGTTTTTAAGCTCTCGTCGCATCTCTCGAAGCGACTTTATTAATTTACCTTATTTTCTCCGCTTTGGCAAGTTTTACTCTTCGTTCGCAATCTTTTAGAAACGCTTGGACGCGTTGTAATTATTTCTTTATTTCTATTTCCATCTACCTTTTTCTTTTTGCTTACTTTATTTTTATCGTTACGCTTATTATTCGAGTTTTAATGTTTTTTCTCTTAATTTTAGTACAAAATTTTTCGAAATTTTTTCAAAATAATTCAAAAAACAGTGTTTTGCCTAATTTTTCACTCAAAATGCAAAAAAAGACGTTTATCAAATATAATCATTCGATAAACGTCTCATTTTATATCTTTAGATGATCAATCTTTAGTGTCTATTCATCTTTTTTCTTACGTTTTTCAACGCCAAGTAAACTAATCCAACCTAAACCAGCGAGTAATGTACCAATCAAACCTAGTGTGTGTTTGTGTTCACTACCAGTTTGAGGCAATAAGTCTTGCACGGACTTCGGTTTTGCATTTAATTTGTTAGCTAATTGCTTTCTTTCTGCTTTCCCTATTGTCCTCTTGCCAAATTCAGCGTCTGCTGCCTTAACTGGGCCGTTAGCGCGTTTCTTTCGACCTATAGGCATACCTTCATACTTAGGATTGTTATTAGAGTCATAGCCCTTCTTATTTGCTTTAGAATGATTATGCTTCTTTTTACTTTCCTTATTAGGCTTTGCTGGCTTAGCAGGCTTGTTTGGCTTATCCGGTTTATTTGGTTTGTCAGGTTTATCTGGCTTCGGCTCTGGATTTGGTTTTGGCTTCGGTTGAGGTTCTGGTTCCGGAGTTGGTACTTCATCTTGCTTGTAAGTAATTTCAATATTACTGTCAGCCGTATCTACTGAAACCTTTTCCGCTGCCACCTTACTTTGTGAAGCAGTGTAGCCACTAAACGTTGGAGCAGTATATGCATCCCACTGAGTATTACCATCTACCTTCCACTCACTGTATGTAACTTTGCCAGTAACTTTATCAAACGTTGCAGTTCTAGTAAATGTTACTTTTTGAGTGATAATCAGCTTAGCACCAGAAGGCGTAATGACTGTAATTATTCTAGTTGGAGTCTTAGTCAAAGTATCGAAGTGATCATAGTTCTTACTTGGATCACCTGGCACTGGACCTGTTGGAACATCCCCCGATGGAGTTTCTGGAGTAACAATAATGGTGTCGTGTTCAACCCTTACAGTTACAGTTGGAATGCCATCAGCAGTTGCAACTACTGTCTTAGGAATATCCTGTCCTGAAACAATCTTCCATCCTGCTGGAACTTGTGGATTTACATCTACTGTTTCACCGGTCTTGCCACTAAGCGGAGTTTGCCCTACTTCTTTGCCATCACTATCAACGTAAGAAATCTTCCCCGTTTGAGTGTTGACAGTATAAGTAACAGTGACTTCACTATCCTTATCATTGCCAGTTACTTTCACTTGTTCAACCTTGTTAGGATTTGTGGTATAGCCAGCAACGCCAGACTTAGTAATTGTCTGACCAACTTGCTTGTTACCTTCTTGAGTATCTTCAAATTCAATCGTTAAGGTTGCATCCCAAGTAAACTTAGCCTTTGAAGAAATATTCAGCTTATAGTTTGGATTTGCTTTTTGCAATACAACGAGCGTGTTGGCATTCAAGTGGGCTTGGTAAGTTCCTGCATCCGTTGGAACTCCGTCAAGTCTCTTACCAGCCGCATCGTACCACGTAAAGTCACTAGCAGTGATTCCTGGGTTTACTAATGGTGTGTTCGTAATCGTACCATTTGCCGTGATCTTCAAGCCATTAACATCGAGATCAGCTGATTTGCCATTATAAGTCTTGCTTTGATCACTACCAGAAATAGTGATATCAGTAATTGCCTTTGGCGTAATTGTGAAGCTTGCCTGGCCTCCTAAATCGTCAGCGGAAATAGTTACATTACCGTTAACTTGCTTCTTCAAGGCATCTTGCAAGTGAGCCAATATTGACTGCTTGTTCAACGTAATGGTGTAAGTACCAGCATTAACTGGTGCGCTGCCAGCATTCCAAATATAATCACCGTCTTGCAGAGCATACGTACTTTCGGTAGTTGAACCTGGGAAAGTAAAGTGAACTAAAATTTGACCATTGCTGTTAACTTGTGCAGTTGTTACAGCTGTACCATCAAATGTCTTTTGGTTAGAGCCATTAAGTTTTGCGTCAGCAGTGGCTGCAGTAACTATGTAGTTAGCTGTTGTCTTAAATGTCCACTTGTAGTTAGCACCATTATTACCAGTTAGTTGCTTAAGCTTTTCTTGACCAGCCTGTGACAATTTAACTTGGTAAGTACCGACATTCGTTGCATTAACAACAATTTGCAAATCGTCAGCAGTTAACTTAAGTGTCTGAGCTTCACCATCAGCGGAGTAAACCGTCGCATCGTAGGTTACGTTGTACTTATTCAAGTTAAGTCCACTTGGTAAGGTTTGCTTAGCATCATAAGTCTTGCTGTCACCACTATTCAGGGTAACAGTAGCTTCGCCCTGGTTAATGGTTAATGTACCCTTAGTAGTTACATCAGCTGCTACTTGTGGGTATGCGTAGTTAGACCCAAAGCTTTTTCAATGTTATCCAACCCTTGCGCAGATAATTCCACGTGGTATTCACCGACATTGCCTGGGGTTTGATCAAAGATCAAGTCACCATCTTTAGCAGTGTAGCTTAAATTAGTACTATTAGTACTATTTTTACCATACGTATATTTACAACAACATAATCCTTGCCTGGATCAGGAACATTAACTTGCCAAGTTTGTCCAGCTTCTTTAGGTAGGCTCCATGAACCATAAATCACTTTAAATCCTGGCGTTGTTGAATCACCTGCTGTTTGATCCCATTGCCAATTACCATAAGTAATCGTGTTATTAGCAACATTTAAACTACCAGTCTGGGCATAGAATACCTGTATTTGTGAATCAGGTGCAAATTGTTGACCATTTTTGTCACCACCAGCAATTACATATTTAGCCGTTACTGTTCTCGCTTGCTGTTTTACTGGAATATACAAAACAGTATGAACTGGACGTGCTTCATAAACTGATGCGTTAGGAAGATTTGCGTAAAGGCAGGCAAAGTGTATTGTCCTGGAATTGACGCACCGTTTGCTAATTCGTAACCATAACCTTCTGGATCAGTTGGAATGGTCATATTAAAGTTGAGGTTAGTTTGAACACCAGGGATAAATTCTTGTGAATAAGTTTGACCGACAACCGCATTATTGTTGTACTGGTCTACAAATTCAAACGTCACCTTTTGCGCAACATTAACATTAGCATTCAATTCGTAGTAGTAATACTTACCATCTGCATCATATTGAGCACCAAGCGTACCATTTGGAACAGTAACGCGAATAGTAGCATTTTGCTTGCCACTCACTAAGCCATCAGCATTTGTTTGCAAGCGGGAAATAATATAGTTTGGCTGATAACTGTCGGTGCCTTGAGTGAAAGTAGTTTGCTGACCTGGATCGCCGCTCTTATTGTAAGCACTATAAGAAACTTCCTTATTATTTTGAGTAGAAACATCTTTAGTATCTTCTGGACTAGTAGCTTTTTTATCTTCTGCCTGTTTAGTTGAATTCTGCTCGGTTGAATTTTTGCTAGTCAAAGGATCGGTACCGCTAACTTCTTTTTGAGCAGTAGTATCGTTATCATTCTTACCAGCTGTCGTAGTCTGATCATTTCCAGTATCTGTGGTAGTCTTCTTAGCCGACTCAACCTCTTCTGTTTCTACTGGATCCGTAGTATCCGCATGAACCGTTTGACTTGTATTCATCGTCCAAAGCAAAGTTGAAAGCAAAACGGAACAAACTCCAATGTTCAATTTTCTAATACTAAAGCGCTGCTTGCCTTCAAAGTCATTTTTATTAAAAGTCATAGTCTCTCAATCCCCTTAAGTTATGTTTTATCTCTAACTTATAGTCTTTCTATTACGCGGTTTTATTCTATTCATCTATTTTGATAACACCTAACATAAATCACAACAAAAAGCAGGCTTAAATTATATGCAAAAAAATCGTTATTTTAAGTTGTCAGTCACAACAACTAAAATAACGATTTGGCTTTTTTAATCTTTAATTACTTAAATTAAACCTGATTCTTTAGTAATCTTCTTCATACCATTCATGTAAGGAACAAGTACATCAGGAACAGTTACTGAACCATCTTCGTTTTGGTAATTTTCCAAAATAGCAGCTACACAACGACCAACAGCCAAACCTGAGCCATTTAAAGTGTGTGCCAAGTGAAGCTTGCCGTCTTCATCACGGTAACGAATTTGTGCACGACGAGCTTGGAAGTCAGTACAGTTTGAACAACTTGAGATTTCACGGTACTTGTCTTGTGCAGGCATCCAAACTTCAAGGTCGTAAGTCTTAGCACTAGTAAAACTTGCATCCCCAGTTGAAAGAGCAACTACGTGATATGGCAGGCCCAACTTTTGCAATAAGTGTTCCGCATTATGAGTTAACTTCTCGAGTTCATCCCATGATTCGTCAGGCTTACATACCTTAACCATCTCAACCTTACGGAATTCGTGCATTCTAATCAAACCACGAGTGTCCCGTCCTGCTGACCCTGCTTCACTTCTGAATGCTGGTGACAATGCAGTAACATTGATTGGCAACTTATTTTCATGAATAATTTCATTTCTGAAGTAGTTTACCAATGGAACTTCAGCAGTTGGAATCAAAGTTAAGTCACGTGGCTTATCTGGATCGTCATTATCAACGATGGTATAAACATCTTCGTGGAACTTAGGGAATTGACCAGTTCCTTGCATTGATGCATCGTTTACCAAGTATGGTGGGATAATTTCGGTATAACCTTCCTTAGTGTTTTCATCAAGGAAGAAGTTGAAGACAGCACGTTCCAAAAGCGCACCAGCACCGATGTAGTAAACAAAACGTGCACCTGAAACCTTTGAAGCACGGTCCCAGTCTAAGATGCCAAGGTCAGTACCAATATCCCAGTGAGCCTTTGGCTTAAAGTTAAATTCAGTAGTTGGGTGCCACTTACGAACTTCTTCGTTGTAGCTATCGTCCGGACCAATTGGGTCTGAATCAGCTGGGAAGTTAGGCAATCTAAGCAAGATGTAGTTTTGCTTTTCAGTTAATTCCGCAACTTCCTTATCTAAGTCTTTGATTTCCTTACCTACTTCACGCATAGCAGCAATTGCATCGCTAGCATCTTCTTTGTTACGCTTTTTTTCTGCAATTTGCTTAGAAACGTCGTTACGCTTAGCCTTTAATTGTTCACTCTTAGTCAAATCCTTACGACGCTTAGCGTCAATTTCAACTAATTCATCTAATTCTTCTGGCTTAATGCCACGTGTAGCCAATTTCTTCTTTGACCAGTCAAGATTCTCACGAATCACTTTAATATCAAGCATATAAAACCTCCATGATATGCATAAAAAAAGAGCCGACTTATCCCTACACTTGGGACGAATCGGCTCTTACACGGTTTCGCGGTACCACCCAGCTTCAGTCTATCTAGACTGCACCTCTTTACCAGACGAGTAACGACGTCAAACCGTGCAACTATTAATTGCCCACATTATTGAAATCTGGAAGCGACTATGCATTCACTCGCACCAACCGTGAACTCTCTGAAGCAGTCTTAGGATTTCGTGTTTGCATTTATTTTAAGCCATTCTTCTTTTTTGAGCAAATAATATTTTTCTTTAAACGAAAAAAGTGCACTAACTTGTGTGTAATCGACAGTATAAACATACTGAAATCCTAGTGTTTTAAGCAATTTCTGTGATTTTTCATTATCGGCAAAAGTTCCAGCCCAGACTTCTACTTGCTTTTTCTTTTTAAAAGCATAGGTCAAAATCAATCGTAAAGCTTCAGTCATATAGCCGTGACCTTCAAACGACTGATCTAGCAAAAAGCCAACTTCTTTAGTCTTTAATAGGCCACTCTTTTCATCTAAGCCGCGTTCATACAATTCAACCAGACCGATCACTTCATTGTTCTTGCGCAAGCAAACGACATAACTTTCAGGACGCGACATATATTGCTTCACACCATTAACCGCCTCAGTCAGATTGCGGTATTCCTCAAAGCCAGCCATCTTGTGGTAGCGGGAATTGCCACCCCACTTCAGTAATTGCTGCGCGTCCCTTTCTTCAAAAGGTCTCAAATATATTCTCTTAGATTCAAGCATTAGTTACCCATCAGCTTCAAGAGCCACTTCGCACCAAACTGTAGGCCTATACTATAGGCGGCAATTGTCCATGGCTTACACAAAATAATAATCCAAAAATAAGTCCAAAACTTCATTTTAGTCAATCCTGCTAGCAGGCAAAGCACGTCATCGGGAGCTGCTGGGGCGAGAATACATAATGCAAAGAACCAATTAAATTTATTCTGATTCTCTGTCCACTTCATATATTTATCAAGCGTTTCTTCCGAAACAATATGCAAAATAAAGGGCCGGCCGTAGTGTCTAGCTAAAAAGAAGTTGATAATTGAGCCAATACAAATCCCCACGTAGTTATAAATAAACCCAGCAACTGGGCCAAAGAAGACCACGCCTCCTAATAAAGACACGCCCCCAGGAATAATCGGAATAACTACCTGAACAATTTGAATCAACACGAAAATAATCGGACCAACAATTTGTTTATTAGCCAGATAAGCCCGCATTTTAGCTTGATCGGTAAAGATCCCCAAACGGTACCAATAAATCACCAGCAACACGATTGCGATTCCACAAACTATAGTTGCAATATTGATTAATTTACGACTAGCCTTAGTCGATAGATGCATTTTCTCGCCTTCCTTCATCGCCTAGTAGTTCAATTTTAACAAAAATCCAGTCCAGATACCGTAAACATGCAAATCTAAAAAAAGTTTTATTATTTTAGCTACTTTGGGCAGATACTATATAATAAAGTTAATAAGTTATTAGAAAGGTAGGCATCTTATGGTTGTAATTAAGAATGATATTGTTTATGACAAGACTAAAGAATTAAAAACGGATATTTACTATCCTAATGATACATCTTCTAATACCAAGATTTTAATCTTCTGGCATGGCGGTGGCTGGTTTAGAGGTAATAAAGAAAGCGTAAAAAATCTAGGTATTCGCTTTGCTAATGCGGGCTTTATGACCTTCATCCCCGACTACTCCTTAGCACCTAAATACCACTTTCCTGCTGCTCATGAAGATGCATTGCACTTTGTCGACTGGCTGTTGAATTCTGAATACACTGATCAAGACGATGTCAAAAACATTGTTCAAATTGGAGCCAGCGTTGGCGGTGAAATGGCAATTGAGGTTGCTGGGAAATACGGTTTCCCTACTGTCACCTGGTCTGCTCCAGTTGAATATTCAAACTGGATTAAAGATCATCAAGATACTAAAGCATCCCCAGATGCCGCTAACGATTTTGGCATTACCGATCCTGAAAAGATCAGACAATCTTTCTACAAGTACTTCACATTAACCTACACAGGTACTGAAGATGAGGCTGTATTACAAAAATTAGACGCTAAGTCATTTGACTATAGCCATCTCAAGCAATTAATGATGATTAATTCCGCAGATGAGTTGACACCACTAGCTACAGTATTGGATTTTGTTAAGTTCTTAGCTGACAAAAACTTAGGCGTACAGCTCCTCGTAATTCCTGGTCACGGTCACGCCATGGCTTATGGTCCCGATTATGTAGACGAATCGCTCGATTTTTTATATCAAACTATTAAGAGACAAGATTAAGTATGATCAACATAGAAAAATTTGTTCAAGCCAGAAAAAAATTAAGGCTATCGCAAACTGAACTTTGCCGCGGCATTTGCACGCAGTCAACCTTAAGTAAGTTTGAAAACAACGGACAGGTACCTTCATTTAAAATTCTTAAGCAGCTTTGTGAACGGATGGATATTGATGTTAGCGATATTATGGACAACAGTGAGCACAAATATATCGCGCATATCCTGTTTGAAGCGGATTTTGCTTTTATCAATTTTGATTACAGTAAAATTTTTACTTTACTTTCACAAATCAACCCCGAAGTAGACCTAAAACGCCAAACAAATCGGATTCATTATCACTATTTGCGCGGACAATATGCTCTAAGAAGTGATCGCAATCAAATGAGTGCGCTCTTTTATTTCAACAATATCTTGACCACCCAGGAATTGCCTGAAAATGATATTTACCGCTTGTTGGCATTAAATGGTTGTAGTCAAATCTATGCTAAACAAGGTGAAACAGAGAAAGCCGAGCACTATTATAGTCAAGTATTAAAGAACATTATGGACGTCAAGATCGATAATATTTTGACTACAATGCATGCCTTAAGTATTTTATGTGATGCCGGTGAATTCTATGGCGAACGAAAAATGTATCGTGAGTCTAATGCATTGTTGCGCTATGCCTATAAGATTGGCGCTGAGAAGCACGTGATTTTTTACATGGCACGCATCCTATTGCGGCAAGGCATGAATGATATTGATCAGTCAAAAAAGAAAGCAATTGCTATCCAACATTTGCATGATGCCTGTGCTTTTGCCCGAATCAACCGCAACACGATTACGCTAAATCAGGCTAAAAAATTACTAAAAAAATTAAATGACTAACAAAAAATCCCCAAAATTGGGGATTTTTTAGATAATCTTGTAACCAGTAACTGGCTTAGCAGGTACTGTATTGAAATCAAAGCTAGCAAGCTTGTCTAATTCAGTATTACCATCAATAATTGTAGTAACACCTTGAGCAATCATCAGGTTCATTACTTTATCCTTGTCTGGATCCTTAGTGAAGGTTACCAAGACTACAGGCTTATGCAAAGCACGCATGAAACCAATTTCAAAAGCACTACCATCATCTACATTGTCCATGTCATACAAGAAGACGCCACATGTAGAGTTAACTAGACCTTCCAGGTCATTGTTATAAGTGGCAAGGCGCCAAGTCATGCTGCGAATGCCACCAATTTCAGGATTCTTTTCATCCGGATCAACAAAATTCTGATCAAACGGGAAATGCACTCTGACTACAGTTGGATTTTGTTCTAACAATGCCCGTGCTTGATCAACGCGAGCGCGTTGTTGATCATTATAAAATGGTGAGCCTAAATAAATCTTAGCGGTTGAAACTTGTTTGTTCATGCTTTTGTCCCTTCAATGTTTAAAACTTACAAAATAAAATTATTTTTCATTTTAGCATGACTTTTTTACAACTAAAAGCACAAATAGCTGTGTTTTCATTGTAAACGCTTTATAATAGAAACATAACTTATTAAAGCTAAACATAAAACTTATTGGAGGAATTATTTTGTCTAGATATCAATCAATTAATCCATATACTAACGAAGAATTTGCAAGCTATGACAATTCTACTGCCGCACAAATTGACGATGCCATTAACTTAGCACACGCTTTATATAAAAAATGGCGTCATGAAAATCCTGAGACCCGCAGTCGTCAATTACACAAGATAGCAGATGCTTTGCGCGAGCATGAAGATGACTTAGCCAAAATGATGACCCTGGAAATGGGAAATCTTTTGCGCGAATCAAGAGAAGAAGTTGAATTATGTGCTTCAATTTGTGATTACTATGCCAAAAACGGGGTCAAAATGTTGGCTCCTACTCCAATCGAATCAGACTTAGGCAATGCATATTATTTGAAGCAATCAACTGGCGTTATTATGGCTTGTGAACCATGGAATTTCCCACTTTATCAAGTTATTCGGGTCTTCGCTCCTAACTTTATCGTGGGCAACCCAATCTTACTGAAACACGCCCACAATGTTCCAGGTTCTGCTGCTTTAACCGCTAAAATCATTAGACGTGCTGGTGCTCCTGAAGGCAGCTTAATTAACCTTTATCCAACCTATGATCAATTAAGCGATATTATTGCCGATCCTAGAGTTCAAGGCGTTGCATTAACTGGTTCAGAACGTGGCGGTTCAGCTGTTGCCGAAGCTGCTGGTAAAAATTTAAAGAAATCAACCATGGAGCTTGGCGGCAATGACGCATTTATCGTTTTAGATGATGCAGATCCGCAAGTATTGCGTAACGTTTTAGGCGATGCTAGAACTTATAACGATGGCCAGGTATGTACTTCATCCAAGAGAATTATTGTTGAAAAATCTCATTATGAGGAAGTGCTACATACGCTTAAAAACGTCTTTTCTAATCTTAAAGCAGGTGACCCACTTGAAGCCGATACTACCTTGCCACCAATGAATTCCGAACGTGCTAAGGAAAAATTAGAAGCTCAGGTTAAAAAGGCCGTTGACGCAGGAGCCGAGATTTTTTACCAATATCCAGAGATTGATTCTAAAGGTGCCTTCTTCAGACCTGTAATTTTGACTAACATCGACAAAGAAAATCCTATTTATGATGAAGAATTATTTGGCCCTGTAGCAGAAGTCTTTGTAGTTGACGATGATGACGATGCCATTCAGCTTGCAAATGATTCTAGCTATGGCTTAGGTTCATCTGTTATCTCTAACGATATCAAACGTGCTCAAAACGTGGCCGCTCAAATTGAAACTGGTATGACTGTCCTCAATGGCCGCTGGATTACCTCTGGTGAATTGCCATTTGGTGGCGTGAAGAAGTCTGGCTACGGTCGTGAATTAAGTGACTTAGGCATGATGGCCTTTGTTAACGAACACTTAGTAATTGATGTTACTAAGAATAATCAATAGTAATTTTTCGATAAAAGAAATACGCTGGCAACTTAACCAGCGTATTTCTTTTACTTATTATTAATTCTATTTCTTTTTAAAAAGATTATATCCAGCCAAAATCGTGGTCAACACGCTAGCCAAAATCATAAAGTAAGCTGAAGCCCCGAGAGAAACTGCATATGACATAAGTTGACTCGTCAATTGAGCCAGCACCCCAGTTGAAGCATGTGCCGCGCTTGATATTTGAAAAATCATATAAATCAAAAAGATTGATTCAATCAAAGAAAGGAAGAAGGCCAAAGTCTGACTAGCCTTAGTATTTTTCAAAATATTATAAATAATGAAAATTGGGAACAAGAATAGTAGCAACCAGACAATGTAAAGAATAAGTGCATACCATGATGTCACGTCGGATGAAAGCAAGCGCCCTGCTAAACCGAACAGTACATTGGAAATAGACATTCTCTGCGTGTAAGCCGAAGCACCCGAGTCGGTAAAGAGAACGATTAGACTAACTAAAGCCGTAAAAATAACTGAAATCTGCACATAATTAAAGTGATGTTTGCGAACATTTTTTATTTCACGTACATGATTTTCAACCCGAGGATATTTTTGCACAAATTCTCGGTTTTTCGCTTTGACTTTACTTTCACGTGCATCCAACCGATTAAAGACATCGGAACCAATTCGGTCAATCTTTTGCGTTAATCGCTTATCAACCGTATACTGCTCGATCTTATCTTTACGATCACACACAATATAAAGCCAAACCATTAGGGCTAAAAAGCCAGTCCACCCTGCCGCTCTAGAGAAACTCATTAGGATTAAAAGTAAGACTCCCAATAAGAAGACTAAGGTCGCATTTTTCCTAACCCACGCAATCATTCTTTGGACAGTGGTGTTTTGCTTTTCAGGAATAAATTCTTCCCGATAGGCTGCACGGCTGATAATCTTTTCGCCTTCATCTGGTTCTTCAAACTTTGCTTTTTGGTGCTGATCTGTGAAAAAGTCGTCTCGATATTTTTTTAGATTGAAGCCACAGTTTGGACAAATATCATCTGTTTCACTAATTTTATGGCCACAATTTGGACAAGTAGTCATATAAGAATTCCCTTCTTTTTCAATCTGTTAGTCATTATTATAACATGTATCAGAATTTGAAGATCAAAACAAAAAAAGACCGAATCATTGCGATTCGGTCGAAAAAATTATTTACTAACTATTTTTCAACATCAATTGGTAAAACATTATCAATATAAGGTGAATGTCCATCAGCAATCAAATCTGATATCTTTCTCAACATTGGAAATTGTATGTTCCTAGTATCATTTCCAAACTTTTGATATGCTTCTGGAGTTGCATCTTTATGTAATAATTCATATCCTAATCTTTTGTAGAAATTAACACTTTCGTCCACAGATTCAAGATAAATCAGCTGAACACCTGTATACAATGCAATCACCATGCACATGGAAAAGAATTCCATCATTAGTGCTCTACCAATTCCTGTTCCTTGGTATTCCTTGTCAATTGCAAAATAAGCAAGGTTTATATATGGTGTATCAACTTTATAAGTACCATCATCCTTCTTAACATTCTGTGTTAATAACCCTACTGTTGACGAGAAAAAACCAACTATCTGATTTTTGATAGGATCCATTAATACAAAAGTCTTTAATTTCTGTGTACTTTCGAACTTCGGACATTCCTTACGAAAAAAATTATCTATACCACGATTAGTGGAATCAAAATGTAGGGCTAACTCTTCAAAATGTGGACACGTACTTAACGGGCATAATTTAAATGCTCTACTTTGATTCATGCTTTTCCTTCCCACGTTGAATTACTATCCCATCAGCTTCAACTTCTTTTTGCAACTTTTTTATAGACACACGTGGTACTGGATTGGCTATTTTGTTTTTGAATTCTTTAAATGCTTTTTCATTTTTAAATGTTATCTCAGCATTTCTAACAATACCTACCATAATTACCAACTCCTTTTAGTGTACCTATTAATATTATACAATCATAATCTGTTTTACTATTAGTTTCAAGATTTATTTTAACAAAAAAAGACCGAATCATTGCGATTCGGTCGAAAAACTATTTATTAATTATTTTTCTTATTTCTTCTTTTGGCGAACTTATTAAGGTCAATTCCCTCATATGTCAACTTAGTAGCTGCTGACATAGTAATTGGCAAAATGAAGACCAAGATGAGCAAACCAATATCCACGGCTAAGGCAACTTCAATCAAAGTTGGAATACCTGATGGAATCAAGGCTGCAAAAGTACCACCCAAGATAATTGCGGCTGATATAACAACCGTACCAATGATAGCACATGCCTTCAAGATTCTTGAACTTGGAGTAGTGTAGCCTTCAGACTCAAGTTCACGATAACGAGTCATCAGGAAGATACTGTAGTCAACACCCAAAGCGATCAACATAATGAAGCTGAAGAATGGTGTGTTCCAAGTAAGCATTGACTTACCAAGAACTGCTTTAACAATCCATTGATTGATTGAAAGTGAGCAGAGGTAAGCAATAAGCAAAGTCCCAAGAATGTAGATTGGTTGCAAAAGTGAACGAGTTACAAACATCAAGGCAATGCCGATACCGATTAACATGATGGCAGCAGTTCTAAGGAAGTCGCCACTGGCAACTGTCTTAGTATCTTCAATCTTGGAACTTTGACCACCCATAGCTACCTTAGCATTCTTCAAAGCAGTACCTTGGAATGACTTCTTAGCCATAGCACTTAATTCTTGTGACTTCTTAGTAGCTTCGGTTGCACTTGGGTTTGAATCAAAGACAACAATAATTTGAGCTGACTTCTTGTCTGGGCTGAGGTAAACATCCATTGACTTCTTGAACATATCGTTCTTCAAGAATTCCTTAGGGATGTAGAAAGTATCAGCGGCAGCTGATGAACCTAAACCTCTGAGGTAGGTTTCACCTTGACCTAAACCACTATTAACAGTGTCAATACCTGAAGTCAATTGTGGAACTTTGCTTGCCAACTTACCAGCGCCAGCACTGAGTTGTCCAGCACCTGTGTTAAGTTGACTGATACCTGAAATAAGTTGTGGAGCTTGACCAGCTAATTGGCCGATACCACTATTAAGCTGACCGGCACCAGTGGCAAGAGTACCTAAGCCATTATTCAAAGTTCCAGCACCATTTGCAAGAGTGCCAAGACCATTGTTCAACGTACCTGCACCGCTTGCAAGAGTACC
The DNA here is from genome assembly GCF_002554085.1 of Lactobacillus sp. UMNPBX1. NCBI lineage: Bacteria > Bacillati > Bacillota > Bacilli > Lactobacillales > Lactobacillaceae > Lactobacillus > Lactobacillus sp. UMNPBX1. Next base: position 67,280 of record NZ_PCZI01000008.1, on the reverse strand, counting down.
AAGACCATTATTTAATCGGCCGGCACCATTATTAACTTGGTTTACACCTGCACCAAGGCGACTAGCACCTGATGAAAGTGAACCAAGGCCGTTACTCAATTGACCAGCACCGTTATTAAGCTTTTGTGCACCAGCTACACCTTGTGAAGCAGCAGATTGAACTTGAGTTAAGCCTGAACTTAATTGGTTCAAAGCTGTTGCTGCACCTGGAAGAGCCTTGTTTGAAGCTTGAGCTAAAGCATTAACCTGAGCCTTTAAAGTTTGAAGCTGAGTCATCAAGTTACTTTGTTGCATTGCAGCCATTGAGCTTTGCAAGCCCTGAGCTGCTGAAGTAGCATTTGCCATTGCTGACTTCATCTTATCAGTATTAGCACCTGATTGAGCCTTTTGAACAACAGATTCAACCGCTTGAGTGGCAGCCTTAGTTGCTGCTGCTTGAGCCGCTTGTCTTTGATCAGCTGGTACTGATTGCACAGCTGATGAAACAGCCGATGAAATTGCTGATTGAATTTCAGATTGATTTACTGAACTTGAGCCAGCATTACTTGCTGCACTTTGCAATTCTTTCAAGCTATTTTCAAGATCTGCAGCTTGTTTTTGAACTGTAGCTAAACTATTAGTTAACGATGAAGTATCAACCCCACCACCAATAGCTTGATTCAACTGTTGAATACCGCTATTGATTTGTGGCAAAGCAGTTTGAAGTTGAGCAAGTTGTTGCTTGTTAGAGCCACTCAATTGAGTTGAAAGTTGTGAACTCAATTGTTGCAATTGGTTAACCATTTGTTGGGTACCACTTTGCAAACTGTTAGCACCATTCTTCAAACGATTTGCACCGCTAACTAAGCTGCTTGCACCACTTTGCAATGCATGAGTACCACTTTCTAAACGACCTGCACCAGTTTGTAAACGAACAGCGCCACTTTGCAATTGGCTAGCTCCACTGCGTAAACGATCAGCACCACTAACTAGTTGACCTGAACCACTTTGCAGGCGAGTTGCACCGCTTTGTAATTGACTAGCACCGTTTTGTAAACGACTAGTACCACTAACTAATTGGCTAGCTCCACTTTGAAGACGACTAGTACCATTTTGAAGTTGATCAGCGCCATCCTTTAAGCTGTTAGCACCGTTAGCAACCTTGTTTGAGCCTTTGCTCAATTTACCCAAACCTGAACGAGCTTGATCAACACCGTCGTTAACCGTGTTTAATTGATTGTTGACATAAAGCATATCAATTGGTTCGCCGTAAGGTTCTGTAACAGATGTCGCAAATGAAACATCTTTTGAAGCTTGAAGTTGCTTAGTCACTTGATCAATTAACTTCAAATTTTCTTCATTGTCTAATCTATGCTTACTTTGAATGTACAAGTATGATGGTTCAGCCATCCCTTTAGAGAAGTGCTTTTGTACTATCAACAAACCTTGCTTAGATGGAACTGAATCTGCAATTTCATCAGTATCATCGTAGTTCAAGTGACCTGAGTACATTAACATGAATGGCACAACAACAACTGCTAACACAACCAAGTAAATAATTGGATGCTTCAATGTGGCAGATGAAATACCATGCCATAACTTGTCATCACTTTCACCAGTAAATTTCTTAACTGGCCAGAACATTTTCTTACCAAGCGTAGCCATAAAGAATGGGTTGAGTGTTAAAAGCACTACCAATAAAACAGCAACGCCGACCGCAACACCAACAGCTGATTGGTAAACGGAGAATTTAGCTAAACTTAAAGCAGTAAAACCAATTAAGATGGATGAACCTGAGTAAAGAATTGTTTTACCAGCATTGCGCAAAGCGTCATGCATGGCTTTATACTTGTCCATCCCTTTTCCTAGATTTTCTTTAAACTTGTCATACAGCAAAATGTTGTAGTCGGTACCGATACCGAAGAGCACGATAACCATAAACACTTGCGTAAAGTTTGAAAATGGGAAATTGGCGCTTTTAACTAAATTAGTAACAATTGAGAAGGAAGTAAGGAATGAAACACCAACTGTCAACAATGAAATAAGTGGAACAATTGGTGACTTAAATACGATAACCAAAACAATAAAGATAAAGACAACTGTAATGGCTTCAGTCTTCTTAATTCCTTCTTGAATTGAAGCGGAGAAGTCGTGCTGCAAGACATCCGCACCCGTTACATAAGTACGAAGCCCTTGCGTTTTCGCGGCCTTGTTCATTTCGTTATAAACTTTTTCAATCGTACCATGACTCTTAGCCACATTAAATTGTGCTACCCAAGTCGTGCCATCTTTTGATTGAAGTTTCTTTCTTGTAGCAATATTGGAATCTGGAAGTAATGAATCCTTGATTCCGTACTTGCTTTTATCATTAGTGAACTTATCAAGCGTATTATTAATAGCCTGTTTATCGGCATCAGTTAGCTTGCCACTCTTTTTGTTAAAAACAAGTGCTACTGCATAAGTGTTTTTCTTTTTCGAGCCCCAATTGTTCTCTATTGACTGTGCCACATTGCTTTGCACATTACTTGGCAACGTAATGTTAGAGTGATCATTAGTCAGCTGCGTAATGTTAGGCAAAGCAACAACGGAAATAATCAATATTAAAATCCACGCAATCAGTTCGAAAACATGGTTCTTCAGAAATTTCTGCACTTTCCTATTTCCTCCCTATTTGTTGTAAATCAGGTACTGGTTCTACAAGTCGTAAAATCATTTCATGATAATTACGATTAGATTCATCTTCTGTTTCATCTCCAAAAGACTTCGATTTATCCAGAAAAACGTACCCTAATACGGCGCCAATTAAAGCATGAAATGAAATGACACTTTCTTTTTTAAAATTAAGTCTTTCACCCATTTTAATTAAATCCAAGATTTCTTGATTGATGGCCGCATCCTTTGGATATTCGTTCAAATGATACAGAATACTTGATAAAGCCGGATCGCTCAATAAAAAGTCGCGCACAACATCCGCAAACTTAAGCAATGCATCCCTACCTGACATACCAATTAAATCATTCATCAACTCATGACGTAGGATCTTAATCCGTCTTGCACCAACTAGTGATAGCAATTGTTTGCGTCCTGAAACGTAATGATAAAGCGACTGTGAGCGGACATCGAGCGCCTTAGACAATGCTGGCAAAGTTGTAGCTGTCAGTCCTTTTTTAGAAATTAATTCAGTAGCTTGATCAATTATTTTATCCAGATCAAGATTTCTTTTCTGTGCCATTTTCATCCCTCCTTTGTCTTAGCATAGTAAATAATATACACCTACAGTGTGAAGATTACAATCTACATAGTGTAAATAATTTATTTTTTCTATAAAAAAATAATGAAGCCTTCTCGGACTTCATCATTTCCGTTACTTATGCTTTTTTATAAACCAAGCATTAACCGTTTTGCCCAATTTATTAAAATTCTTGTGTTGCGTGCTCCAAACAGACATACAGTAAGCACGTCCGTTAGTCTGAACAATTGCGACAGCAAAATCATCATCACCAATTGCATAAATGCCGCCACTTAAGCCAGAAACTAAACTTGGTCGCTCTTTAGCTAGGGTTGCTAAAACTCGGCTAGCATATTGCCGATTTAATACTCGACCTTGATACAAGCCAATCATTGTCTTAGCTAAATCATTAGCTGTTGTCTGACCAGTCATATTTGAGTTGACCTTAGTTTGAGTGGCACCCATTTTTTTAGCAACTTGGTCAATATTATTAACTCCAATTTTTCTAGTTAAGGCACTAGCTGCAGTTTTGTTACCTTTAAGCATTGCGCTGCGCAAATAACTTACACCATAGGTAATACCAACTTGAAACATCTTATCACCCTTGGCTTTGTCTTTCTTGCTAATCTTAATCGCAGTTCGCGACCCCATCTTGCCTTTTTGTTCTTGCTCATACAAGGCGATCAGTAAAAATAACCGCATTGTTTTTACTGCGTCATGAGCCTTATTAGTATTAGAAACTACGGCAAAGTGACTAGAGTTAGTTAAATCCTGTGCTACTACCTGGAAGCTATCATCAATGCCCATAACTTTTTTGATTTGCTTGACTAGCTTCTGATTACTGCCTTTTTGAGCTTTAACATGGTTAGAATATTCAATCGAATTAACCTTGGGCTCCTTAGGCTTTTCTAATTTTTTAACCTTTGGCTCCTTGGTCTTCTTTTTATTCTTAGCGACCTTGCTGTTATTTGGTTCAACAATCTTTAACTGCGCGTTTTCCACCCGCTTTATGTTTGATGTATACAAAATGAATGCAAATAAAGTCACAATTAAAGAACCAATTAATATTTTATGTTTCATTAAAACGCCTCAATTTTAGAAGAAATGATGCCTTTTCATCAAAATGACTAACCAAACCATTAAAACAACCATCAAAATAATGATTAAAACCCAGTCAAATGAATTTTTTAAAATTGGTAGACTAACATTCATACCATAAAAACCGGTTAAAATAGTTGGAATAGTTAATACCAATGACCACACAGTTAAGAATTGCATGGTGTCATTCAAATTATTGTTCATCATATTATTACTGGTAGCTGATAAAGTCTTAGTTACCTGCTGGGAAATCTGCACCATTTCTGCAGACTGGCTTGATTCAATCAAGACGTCATCCAAGCGTTCACTGGCTTCTTTAGTGAAGTCTAATTTGCTGTGATTCAGGCCATGCAACATGATTAAATCCGTCTGAATTGAACTTGATAAATAAACTAAACTTTTTTCAATATTCGAAAGTTCCACCAAATCTTTATTGTTAATGTCATCAGACAACTTCTGATCTAGGCTGTTACGTTCAACATCAAGTTGCGTTACGGCACGCTGGAAGTATTGTGATGAATATAGGAAAAAGAGCATCAACAACTCAGTAACATCTTTAGCTTCAGACAAACGCTCCCGCATATGTTCATCGTTGAATTCATCAAACACATAGCTGGTTGATTCTGTATGGAAAGTAAAGATATTTTCACCCACTACTAAAAAAGTGATTGGGTGTGAGGTAAAGTGCTTAATCGTGTTGGTCGGCCAAATTGGCACATCGTAAACAAGCAAGTGGCTCTTAGTATGGACGTCATAGTCATAGTGAGGACGTTCGTGACGGTCAGAAATATAAGAGATAATGTCAGGCGTAAAATTAAAATCCTGCTGCAATCTCTCACTGTCTTCTTCACTTAAATTATTGATGTCATACCACTTATACTTTGTTCTTACCGGAAAATTTTGTTGTCTAATCAACCAGCTCACCTCAACTTTTATTTTATTACCTAGTAAATGGTACCATTTTTCTCAATTCTTTTTCCACAAAAAAACAGACCTTACGGTCTGCTCTTTGAAATCTAATTGCTATTTAATTTTATTGCTTCCAAGCAGCATCAAATTTTTGCTTACCAGTATTAATTTGGCTGTTAGTATTTTGACCCTTTTGGGCTGCAGCAAAGATATTTTGCAAAATGCTGTTCAATTGGTTGTATGCAGCATTTGAATTCTTAGCAACAGGAACACTGTACAAGTTCTTCATAGCATCTTCAAGTTTAGCAGGAAGCTTGATGCTCTTGTTATTCTTGTATTCACTAGATTCGATTGCACTAGTGTTTACAGGAATGTAACCAGTAGCATTAGCCCACTTAATTTGGCTTGACTTAGATACTAAGAACTTAATGTACTTAAATGCAGCAGCTTTTTGTTCAGCGCTAGCGTGGTTAAACATGTAAATATCAGTACCTTGTTGCATGGTGTATTTGCCAGGACGTGGAGCAACATCATAAGTAAACTTGTTACCTACACCTTGCTTAACAAAGCCTTCACCTGCAGAAGTACCAACGAACATTGCAACCTTTTCGTTAGCAAATGGACCTGAAAGGTAGTGTTCTGAACCAGCTACTCTGAAGTAACCCTTCTTAATACCATCTGCATAGAAGTTGAGAACTTTCTTTGAAGTTGAACCACTGAAGTTAATCTTATCAGTAAAGTTCACGCCTTCGTCCTTCATACCAAGAGTGTAGTAGTTGGATAGTGAATCAAAACCAGCACCTACAACTTTGTGGTTACTCTTCTTGTAGATAGTTTCTGAAACATCCTTAAGTTCTTCCATAGTAGTTGGAACTTTCTTGATGCCATATTTCTTAAACATGGTCTTGTTGTAAGTCAAAGTTTCAATTGACTTGTTAAATGGGATACCGTATTGAGTTCCCTTAATTTTTGCACCATCAAGAAGTTCAGTTCTAATGTCAGATGCCTTTGCACTGCCCCAACCAACATTCTTGTTGTTGATATATGGGGTCATGTTTACAAGCATCTTGTTTTGAGCTGCGTTCCAAAGCCAACCTGGATAAGCTTGAGTAATAGTAGGTAAGTTATTTGGTGATTGCAAAGTTGAGTTGATCTTAGCTTGCAAATCATTGTATGCACCTTGGTTTTCAAGCTTAACAGTAATTTTAGGGTTCTTCTTTTCAAATTCATTAGTTAATTGCTTTAAAGTAGAACCTTGTACTCCCGGCATAGCGTTCCAGAAGACAACTGTAGTCTTCTTAGTAATCTTTGATGGAATCTTCTCTGAACTTGATGAAGAAGAATTGCCGCTCTTTGAACAAGCAGCAGTGCCAACTAGGGCCAAAGTAGCAACGGCAGCCATAGTAAGTTTCTTACTAAACTTCATTTGGATAAATCCTCCCAAAAAATAAAACTAAACAACAATATATTTTTGATTCACTAAAGCGTGATTGTTTGACCACGTTTAGGTAAAATCCGTTCTCCATATGGGTTCTCTTCCAGCTCCGGATGCAATGTGTGCACCGGTACTAAAACAGCTGGTTGAACCCCAGCAATGATTTCCTTGAGTTCTTTTTCATCGGCATGGCCTGAACAGCGCAACGCCTTATACTCAATATCATTGTTAGCTAAAGCCTCTACAAATGGTTTGTAGGCAGGATCAAAATCCCCTAATGGCTCAGCATTTGAGTGGATATACAAACCACCCTTTTGCAGCTTATCATAATCGGTGACAACTTGCCACATGTATTTATGATTATCTGCTAAAAGCTCATCATAGCTAACTTCTAGCTCTGGCTTAAGGTCAGCATAGTGCTCCTCATTAGGCATGTAATAGTAAGGATAGTCTTCATCCAAACTTTCCTTAATCAAATGGGCACGCTGAGCATGTAAAACGACCTTTCTTGGTGAATCGGCAATGATTCGCAATAATCGTTCAACATTAGTAGGATAAGTATTAAAAGTGATTTGGCGTTCAGGGTTAGCCTTTTGCAGGCGCACGATTTCTTCAGTTAGTTCTACTTCATTCTTAGGGCCAGTAAACTCTTCACTGTTTTCATCATGCTTTTCTTCTGGCCAAGAAACGCCAGTGCCTTCAATGATTAGCATATCGCTATTTTTAGCTGCCTGCATAAAGTCCCGCACCCAATCTGGATGATAACCATGCAAGCGAATGTCGCCAGTATAGGCGATTTGCTTATCCGGTGTCTTAACTAATAGACCAGTAGCACCGTAAGCGTCATGATCACTAGGATATATTTCCAGGATAATATCGCCCACCTTAATTGGTTTCTTGTATTCTGCCGGGATGATTGGACGAGTATAAGTCCGATCATGACCTGCAGCAGGAAGCAAGAAGTCGCCCTTTTCATTCAAGGCTGGCAATAAATGAGCTGTAATTGGACCTGCATAAAGTGGAATTTCTGGGGCCAAAAAGTTCATTGCCTTACTGTGATCCAAATGTAGGTGCGAAATATAGGCCGCCGCATGCTCCCAGCGGTCAGTATCAATTGGCTTACCCGTCAATTTAGGATCGTAAAAATTAGGCACATCCCCGATTAATTTATTTTTAATCAGAGTTTGATAACTTTCATCTGGCAATTTTAACTCTGGCCGATAAACTTCCCCCAAGTCAAACAATACATGCGACTTGTTATAGGCCACTTCAATCATCGGTCCACCAATTGTGGTTAAACCATTATAAAAAGTTACTGTCGTTTTATCCTTTAAGGTCATTGCGCACTACTCCTCGAATAATTTGCTTTCTAAAGATGAAGTACAAAATCAAGATTGGCAAAACAGTCAATGTGGCAGCAGCAAGTTGAAGTTGAGTTTCACTACCTGCATCAGATGCAAATGAAGTTAAACCATTGTTCAACAATCTCATGCTGTCTTCGTTAGTTACCAATAATGGCCAGAGGAATGAATTCCAACCAGAAATGAAACTTAATAAAGCAACGGTGAACAAGCCACCTTTAGACATTGGCACCAAAATTTTCCAAATATATTCCCAATCACTCGCTCCGTCAATCATCGCAGCTTTATAAATTGTCTGTGAGATTGAACCGAAGTAGCTTTGCAAGTAGTACATGTAGAAAATTGAAGTTAAAAATGGCAATACCAAACCAATATAAGTGTTCAACAAGCCCATTCTGGCAATGGTATTGTAGTTAGTAAAGATAATTGCTTCACCAGGCACCATCAATAATGATAAAAGTACCATTTGAACAACACCTTTACCCTTGAACTTCAAGTTAACCATGGCAAAAGCACCAAGCAAGGCGTTAAACAAACTCACAATTGTCGTTACACTAGCTGTGATAAAAGTGTTTAGGAAGTAACGAGCAAATGGAGCTTGGGCGAATACTTTGGCATAATTTGACCATTCAAAATGCTTAGGAATGATTGTTGGTGGAATAGTGGTTGTTTCTCTAAAACTCATTAATCCACCCAAAATCATGTAGATGAATGGAAAGACAGTAATGATTGCGAAAATCGATAAAATAATATAAGCAATCAAAGTGCCCCAACGAATCTTCTTCATCCTTTACCGTCCTCCAATCTTCTTCATCATCTTGCGTTGCAAGAATGTGACAAACATAATGATGATAAATAAGACAACCGTTGCGGCCATCGCTACACCTGGAGTACCAACAATTTGGAACTTGTTATAGATGTAGAACACTGCAGTTGTAGCTGAGTTACCAACACCTGCTTGTCCATTGAATAAGGCATAAACAGATGTATAAATCTTAAATGCAGCAATGATATTCATTGTTAATAAGAAGGCGATCGTTGGCACAAGCTGCGGCATTGTAATACGCCAGAACTTTTCAGTACCAGTTGCGCCATACATATCCGCAATTGTGTAGTAATTAGGGGCGATGTTTCTCAAAGCCCCCATCAAGATAACGATGTTAAAAGCTAAAGAAGTCCACACACCAAAGATGATAATTGTCGTCAATGACATCGCTGGATCATCAATCCAGTTCGGTGTTGGTAAGTGAACCGCCTTGAGCAAGAAGTTAAGCAAACCATAGTCACCGTTAAAAATATAACGGAATACGATACCAATAGCGATAGTTGACGTAACATATGGCATAAAGAAAGTCGTTTCAAAGAATGACTTATGCTTTATCCTGCTGAAAATAAACCAGGCCAACATGATTGAAATAGCCAAAGCAACTGGCACAGAAATTAGGGCATACAAAATAGTATTCTTGATTGCCCGCCAAAATTCTGGATCACTAAAGATATATTGATAATTGCTGAAGCCGCTCCAATTCAGATTAATTAACGAGCCGCTTTGAAAACTCATTACAAAGGCCCGCAAAATTGGATAAATACTAAAGAAAGTAACAAAGATAATTGTTGGCGCTAAAAAGAGCCACGCCTTTTTCTGATTGCTCTTCATTAGTAGACACGCTCTCCTTCCTTAGTAAACAGGAATACTCGATCAAGACGCATCTTCAAATTGATATTATCACCAGGCTTAATTGGTGTCTCAAGGTTGACTAATGAACGAGCTTGTACCCCATCATGGGTAAACTTCAAAATTCGTTCACGACCGATTAATTCGACATCATCAACCTTAGCTGAAACTGCACCATCTTCTTCGACTGGCAAAATATTTTCTGGACGAACGGATAAAACGTACTCGCCGTCAGTTAAGTCACGTTTAAAACGATCCTTGTCTAAATCGTCCACGTTAATTTCAAAATCTGAGCCAGTAATCTTGCCGCCATTAACCTTTACATTAAAGTTATCAATCACAGGATTACCAACAAAATTAGCAACAAAGTAGTTATTTGGTTCAAGATAGAAGTTTTGTCCTAAGTCATCTTGTTGGATCACACCATTATTAAAGAGAATAATCTTATCACCGATTGACAAGGCTTCTTCTTGATCGTGAGTAACAAACAAGGTGGTAATACCCACACTTTTAACTAAAGCACGAATTTCTTCACGAATCTTCAACCGTAAACGTGCATCCAAGTTACTCAATGGTTCATCCATCAGCAGAATCTTAGGTTGTTGCACTAAAGCACGGGCAATAGCTACACGCTGCTGTTGACCACCAGATAAATTGCCCGGCTTTTGATCAGCAAGTTCGGTAATCTGGGTCGTTGCCATATATTTTTCAGCAATCTTCCTCGCCTCATCCTTAGGCATCTTTTGCTTGCCCACAGTCAGAGGAAACATTACATTCTGAAGTACAGTCATATGTGGATATAAGGCATAGTTCTGGAAAACATAGCCGATCTGACGATCCTTAGGTGCTACGTTAACAACTGACTTGCCATCAAAAAGGATGTCACCGCTAGTTGGATTAAGCAAACCAGCTAGCATATTTAAGATGGTTGTTTTACCACAACCAGATGGGCCAAGCAAACATACAAGGTCACCTTTTTTTACGGAAAAGCTAACATCCTTGATTGCTTCATGACCGTTATCATAAACCTTTTTAAGGTTCTTTACTTCCACGAATTTCTCATCATTCATAAGTTTCACGCACCACTATATATTGATTTAAATTTTTAAATTTCTCTATTAATTCTAAGCTAAATATACGAAAATAACAAATAATTTTCATTTGAAATTCGGGGTTTCAACGACTTTGTGAAATGCTTCTCAGCAAGTATTCGGCTTTTGTTCGCATTTGCTTTTATTTTTCACTTATTTCTTTTTAAAAATTCGGGTTTACTAAATATTGTGGTAGGTACCAAAAAAAGCCATGAATTAGTCATGGCTTTTTTTATCATAAGTTATCTCCACGTTCAAATTGATATTTTGAACTATTCAAGGCTTGACGAACCAACTTGCTCATCAAGTTCTTAGTCTTTTTGGTAATCACACCAGCAGTTTCATCATTAGCGCTAGTTAAATATTTAATAAGCTCTCTGCCTTCCATATTTTTAGCTTTTTCATCAATAAGATCAATTCGGCCAATACCGTAGCTTTGACAATCATCACGGTAGGCGTTTATCTCATAAATATATTGGTGATAGCGTGGTTCAACAAGCACTTGTAAAGTTTTATACAACCAGTAAGCACTACTATCTGGATCAACCATATGATCTGCCACCTTATAGTTAAGTGGTGTATCCTCAATATTGGTGTAGAAAGGAACATATGGTGAATATGCATAAAAGCCCATATTAATCCATTGAATTGCAGCCATCTTGGCAGGAACATCATTTCTAATTTGCAAGATGCTTGATTCTTGGTTTCTGTCTAAAGCAATAGAACGGAACATCTTTTGTTCTTTTTCTGAACCAGATGAAAAAGTGTCCATTGGATCGTATGGTGTACCGTTATAGTGACTAGTTAAAAATCTTTGCACATCTTCAACACCAATCTTCTTTTCGGGAACGCGCGTAAATGGCATTTCTTGACTAGTTGGGTCTTGTTCAATGCTTGGATTAAACAACTTCTGTCCATACCAAGTTCTTGGAGTATTGTAAAAAGCATCAGCTTCATCCTTAGTACCAAAAATATCTCTGAAAGAAAAGCTACCGTCAGTACTATTGTTTAAATGATTCTTTTCTACGAATTCTCGAATACCAGCTGAATACATAAAGTTGTCTGGATCATCAAAGTCAACATTTTGAATCACCATGATGTTAGGACAAATTGCGTAAGAATCATCAGGAACACGAGCCGCAACCCATTGGTGACCCGCGCCAGTTTCCAGATACCAAACTTCCTTGTTGTCTGAAAAGGCAATACCGTTGCTTTCACCGGTACCATATTTTTCGATTAATTGCCCTAAGCGCTTAACACCTTCACGAGCAGTCTTCACGAATGGCAAAGTAATATAAACCATTGAGTCTTCGTTGATTCCATTTGCTACTAAAGGATCATGTCCTAAGCAGCGAGCATTAGTAGCTTCAGTTTCAGTGGCTGACATGGCAACGTTATATTCGTTAATGCCTTGCTCGTCCCAGCGACCTTCTGAATCATCAGCAGTAGGGACAGCAGTCCATTTGCAGCCATCGCCCTCAAGGTGCATCTTAAAGCCGTTATATTTTGATACATAATCTTCATCATAATGACGGGCTGGGTTTACCACAAAAACTTTTTCGTTAATGCCACCATAACCGTCTTCGTCACGCGCAATCATGGTTGATCCATCGATTGAAGCGTCCTTACCAACTAGCATTGCAGTACAGTTATCTTTTTTCATTATTGTTTATACTTCCTTTTTTATTTCAGTAATAATTTTTCATATTATTAATTCTACTACTCATTAACCTGCATTTGCCGATCAACTTTTGCTCGACCGTTATTATAGTTAAAAACATAACCGGGCTGCACGTTATAGAGATAGACATTGAAGTTTAAACTGCCATCAGTTGAAACGGCCTGCAAATTCACGCCGCGGGCCATTAACTCATTACCACGAAAAACAGCAGTTGCTTGATAAATTACACGCTTATTCTGCCGCAGTGCTCTCCTAACCTTAGCCTCAAAAATAGTCTGAATCTTTTGGTTAGAATAAGCGGATTGCGTAAACAAATTCTTAGGATTATTTTGGTCCCCTGATTGATTGCGTGGATCATAATTGCCGCTTTGATCAATTCCAGCTGAGACTGAATAGGCAATCAAGTGGCCCCGATTATAGATTTGGGTACCGTTACGGTGATTATAGTGCCAGCCAGTCGGTTCAACATATTGCCTTACTCGCAAGCTATCATTAGCCACATTGCGCTTTTCCAAAAAGGCTGTATTAGAGCGCGATGTTCGATTCAATGAATCAAGGTTAGAGTAAATCACCCGATTTATCTTCCATGCGCCTTTGACCAAAGTCGACTTATCATGGTTGACTTCGGTATAAGCGCGACTGCCACTCTTAAAATTCAAATTAGCTAATTTTTGATAATCAGTTGGCGATAGACCTCCATAATTGGTCTTGGCTTTTGATGCATCGCTAATTGTATTAGTTACATGTTCATCATTATTGCCAGTAAAGTCACGCAAAAACTGGCTACCATTTGGATCGCTGCCAGCTTTAGTAAAAACTCCCCATAAAATCGCGATTAAGACAATTAATGATGAAACAACCGTTCCTTGTTTTTTTCGTCTTCTTCGTGTCATCTTTTTCCTCTAACTACGAGCCCAATCATCAAGCATGCTTAAGAAAAAGGTCTCCGAAAAACGCTTAATCTTAGCACCATTTTTGATCAAATCACGTGCTGCATTCAAATCCTGATTATCTTTTCTAAAGAAATCTTGATCACCCATGATTAAGTAATTAGTCGTTGCTAACACTGAATTGTCAACTTGGCCGCCCATATTGTTGATCATCTTGCCCGCTTCAGCTTCGTTCATATGAATATTGCCAGACAAAACGATATTCTTATTTTGAACCGGATTGTGCCAACCTAAGTCAACATAATCCAATTCGCCAGTAGTTAGGTCGATATTCTTAATCTTGCTTTGTGCCTTTTCCAATAAATCATCAGTAAAGTGCTGGGCAAAGTCATCATAAACCTTGATCGTATCAAGAGAATCCTGCAAACCGTGGTGAGCCTCAACTTGAGCAATTCCAGCCCGCTGCATGCAGTCAAGCAGACGGTTATGGCGCTCGCGTGGATAATATGTCCGCGCCAAACGCAATACGTCAACGTAATCATTATCAAGCACTGGTAAGCCATATTTTTGACTTAAATCATACAAAAAGTTCAAGTCAAAATTGACGTTATACCCAATGATAACGTCATCACCAATAAACTCACGAAATTCACGAATAGCCTGCTCAGCCGGAATCCCTTCCTTCACAATTTGCTCTTCAGTAATTCCATTTAGCTTAGTAATAAAAGCAGGAACAGAATTATTCTTGGAAAACTTCACCAAATTAGTATATTGATCAACAATTTGACCGTTACGTACCTTAACCCCACCTAATTCAGTAATTCGATCACGGTAAGGATATAAGCCCGTTGTTTCAATATCAAGCATTGTATAATTGGTCAAAAAGTCAGGCTTTTCCTGTCCTTTTTTACGCAACTTGTCTTGCGCACCGGTTACATGTAAAATTCCATTTTTTATGTAAATACTCATTCTTCACCTATTTAATTATTTAATCAAATTCATCAGCATCTCGTGCGAATTGCTATCAAAACCCATTGCTCGTTTCTTAAGATCAGCTGGCAAATCTGCATCAGCTAAATCAGCGGCAATATAATGCCAATTAGGAAATTGCTGCACTAGCTTTACCATTGGATCAAGTAATTGAGGACTGGTCTCATCTACGCCTAATTCCAAAATTACGACATTCTTGTCCTCGGCTCCCGTTAGAAACCAACGAAAACGCGTATTAGCATCGGTATCAGGGAAGAAGTTAGCATTCAGCGGCATATGCAATTCCATTGGACTATTGCAGTCCTCGCACTTTGGTACTAAATCTGCCGTTACGTTGCCGTTCTTAATTGCCGTCATAAAGCGTTCTACTACTTCACGGTTATCCTTTTGACCATGATTAATCCCGCTAGAACACTGCATTTTAGTCCAATCACCAAAGGCATTGAAAATTCGATTTTCATTAAAGCCTGCATTTTCAAAAAAGTGCCCGAATGTACTGGTCGCAATAAAATATTTTTTATCACGAATTAGCTTTTTTAGAGCAAGCATCGTCTCACTAGGCTCATATTGTAAGGAATATTCGTTGATTAGCTCACTCCAAAAAGCCCATTGCTCGCTCCAAGTATCAAACCTCTTATCTAATGCATCCCCAATTGTATGCACATCATACTTATCTGCAATTTTGCCAAATTGATCATCAAAGCCTTCTTCACTTAGGATATCTAGTCCCTCTTCTTTGGCCATGCCATTACCAGCCGTTACGATCACCGTGTTAGCATTTTTCAGCCATTTTTTTGCTGTCACTAAATCTGCCATTTTATCTCTTTCCCTTTGAATAACCTGTCAAGCGTAATTGTCCATTAATGTATTCTCCTAAGAAAACATCACTGATACTATTATAACCTGCCTCTTCAACTTGTTGCTCTAACCAAGCTTCGCTTTTGTGAATCAACTCTAAGACATCAATATTAGCCTGACCATCACTAATTATTGGGAAACGAATGTTAGCTTCATCATTTTCAATAATAGTTAATTGCCCGTTTTGCTCAAAGATACAATTCTTAATCTTTTCAACAGAGTAGATACCTCGACTGCGCAATTTAAACATTAATTCATTAGCGGAGATTCCTGCTTTCATGCAGTTTCCCACTAACACCTTGCCATTTTTAATTACTTGAACAGGTTTACCATCGATAATCCCTCTAATCCAATTATTGTGATCACGGCTGAATTTCAAAATAAAAACAACCAACGTCCAAACAATTAGAACTAGGAAAAACTGAAGAATTGTAATACTAGGATTGTAAATCAAGCCACCAATAATTCCACCTAAAACATAATTCTGCAACTGATCTAATGCAGTCGTAGGAGCCAGATTAGACTTACCAAAGACATTGATTTGAATGATTAAAGTTAAGATACCGAGAGCAAACTTAATGAATAATTGTGTGTAATCTAGTTGCATTATTTTATTACCTCTACTTTATGATCAATTACATGGGCTTGCGTTAATGTGTAAGTATTGCGATCATCATTAAGGTTTAACTGATAATCAATATTTTTAGAATCAATCCTTACGATCATGCCATTAGTTAAAACCGTTGAACTAACTAAAACATCAGAAGTCGAAACATTTTCATCTTTAGCAATCGATTTGATGAATGGCACGATTTGAATCGCCTGTGATTTTTGCGTATTAAGTTGCACATATTTTTCATATTGCGTACCGGCAAACAAAAGCAAAAATAATAAGGCAATAATACCCAAATCGCGATACTTGGTTGCAAAACGGTTATGTAAATATAGCAAAGCAAAAATTATCATTGCTAACGCCGCCACCAACATCAAAGCATATAATACTGCCTGATTAGTATTCTGGTTATTTTGAATATATTTCATTGTATAAAAGGTCATGCTCTACCTCACCCTTCATATTTTTCTTTCATTCTAACACAGAAAAAAAGTAGCACTTTCGTACTACTTTTACTAGAAATTATTCACTTTTCACTATTATTAATTATTTTTGAATTTCTTTTAATCCAGCTTTGCGACGGCCCATGTTAAACCATGGTGAAACAGTGAAGGCTAACACATCATTAATTACATAGATCAATGAATTAATTGCCATGGCTAAGTTTGCATCACCTTGAGCATAAGTTACGCCCCAAAGAATCAACTGGAAGACGCCACTAGCAGTCCACCAAAAGTATTGATTGTTGTAACGCATAAAGCACATGATCCCAGCAGTTAATGAAATAGCAAAACTAATAGCATCAATCCAAGGACGAGGATCATTGGTAAATTTACCAATCAAAAAGCCGGATACAACATAAACAAGTAAAGTTCCAACAATAGCAATAAGCCATTCCTTTGAACCAAATTTTCTCAAATGATTCTTAGTATCGTCATTCCATGATCTAACGGCAATGATAACTGGTAAATCTAAAGTTGCAATATAAGCAATCTGTTCAAAAATGGAAAGATAATTCTTAGCTGACCAACCTGCATAGATAAAACAAGCAGCTGAAATCAACCCCAACCAACCATTAATTGCCTTAGTAGCGTTAATTGCCAATACACAAAGTGTACCCAAAAGCGTACCAATAAAAGTAATCAAAGTTACGCTTGTAATTTTGCCTTGAATCAGCAAAGCTAATTGAAATCCAAACGCAAAAAACCATAAACAGTAATTTTGAACTGGCCAGCCTTTCAATTGATTAAATAGCCAAACAAAATAATTTTCGTGTTTTCTTTCCATCCTATTCAACATTCCCCTTTTTTATTTTAGGTCGCAAAATACAAGATCTTGTGCCTTATCCGTGCTATACAAAAAAGCACATCGATATCTATCCTAATAGAAAGATAAATTTTATACAAGATTGAATTCAACCAAATATTGTGTTATTAGCATAAACTATATCTATATGTTGTAGTCAAAATTAAAAAGTAGCTTAAAACTATGTTTTTTAGTAAAATGACACTATGTCACAAAAATGATAGAGGTGTATATATATGCTAAAAAACAAACTAATTTATGTTCCTCAAAAAATATTCCAACAAATTCTTCCTACTAAGGCAACTAACACTCCAAACTACCAATTGCCTATCAACTATTACGATCCTGAAGGCAACATGGTTGGCACTTATTCTGGAATTAACCTGGCGGCAAATGAAACTATCACTCACCACCAGCTCAAGAGATTTATCAACACTCATCTTCCTGAAAATTACGAAGTTTTTCCTTACTTTGCTTATCCTAAGGAGAATATCACCTGTGAAAATCTGCCTGATGAAATAATGATCGCAGTCAGATTATCTAATTAAAAAAGGCGACTCGATTGAGTCACTTTTTTAATTGCAATTGATATTAATGTTGCGAAGCACCAGTTGTAGTATCTGGTTCTTCGTGCTTTTCTTCTTTAACTTCTGCAGCTTTAGTTGATGCACCAGTTGCGGCGTCTGGATCAGAATTTCTACGATAAGTTGCACCAGTTGTTGCGTCATCATCTACAACCAACTTTTGGCCCGTAGTTTCGCAGAAGTACTTAACAAGTGGATATAAATCTTGTACCCATTCATAAATACCAGCATAATTGCCTTCGTCATCTTCAACACGCTTGTAGTAGTGCAAAACCAATTCCTTCAAATTACCAGTAGGAACAGGCATGTAAACATCATCGTGTCCACTTTCCTTAGTGCGTAACGCATGTACAACCTTCTTAGCGTTAGGAATAACGTCACGAACGTCTGGGTGAATTGCCTTCATAGTGTCACCAACTTGTTCTGGTGTACGCTTAGCCTTCATCTTAGCATTTGGATCCTTAGGACGGTTGTACCACAAGAATTGGTTGTTGCTGTCAACAAAAGTCATTTCACCAATAGTATTTTGCAGCATCCAGTTAATTTGATTAACAGTTAACAAACCACTATCAAGCTTAACGTAGTCGTCGCCTTCTGCAGCGTGGACTTTCTTAGCGGCTTTATCTAACCAATCAGGATCATTTTTATCAATTCCCTCAACTGTATATTTAGACTTGCCCTTTGCATCGAAATCTTCTTTTAAGTATTCATCGGCATTCATATCTTTAAGCCATTTTGGTTCAGCCATAGTAAAACCTCCTCGTATGAACTCTGTTAACCTAATTATATGATGTAAGTGGTTTCAGTTCAACGATTTTAATATATTTTATAAAATATTTTCGCTAGCTAAATTATATATTATTTTATATAAAAAGAGCTGATCAACGATCAACTCTTTACATCTTTGTCTCAATTGTATGAGTGTCCAAATGAATGATCACGTCAAACATCGCTTTTTCTTCTGGTGAAATCTTATGAGCCACCTCAATAACAGCAATACGTGGATTCTTCAACAGCGTCTTATGAATGCCTAACGACAAGTTCGGGTCAAGTGCACTTGTCGCTTCATCAGCTAGCAAAATCGGCCGATCTGATAAAAGCGCACGGGCAATTTCTACTCTTTGGATTTGTCCACCCGACAAGCCACTACCGTTTTCACCTACAGCCTTGTCTAGACCCTGTTCCTTTACCAATTCATCTAGACCAGCCTCATGAATAACTTCTTTCAAATGCTCGTCACTCACTTTACGTCCTAACGTAATGTTGAAACGCAATGTATCATCAAACATGAATGGCTTTTGATTAACATAGGAAAAATAATTGTGGGCAGCATCCCAATTTCCCGTTACATCCGTACCATTAATCAAAATTTTACCATCTTTGGGCTTTCTCAAACCTAATAGCAAGCGAAGCAAGGTGGTCTTGCCCCAACCACTTGGCGCCATCAATAGAACTTTTTCACCCGGCTTAACTGTTAAGTTCACATTCTCAAAGATGCGTTTGTGATCACTACCTGTAACATAAGATAGTTGTTCAACCTCCATACCATCAAAATGATCGATCTTCTGCTTATCATCTTTCAGCACGTGATGCAAAGCGCGCTGGGTCTTTTCCCACATTGGCACAGTCGACTTGACTTGGTTAAATTCGTTAAAAAGAGTCACGATTGGCGTGATAAAGTTCAAGGCCAAATCGACCATCATTACTAATGTACCCACCTTTAAATTTCCCTGCATCATCATAATACCGCCAATAGTACATGGTACGATGAAGCAAAACAATTCAGCAGCTGAATAAATTAATTCTAGTGCCCAAGCTTGAGTCAATGTCATATTACGCAGAGCGTTCTCCATTGCCTGGGCCGCACCAGCTGCTCGTGTAACGATGTTGGTGCGCACGTTATAAAGCTTGGTAGCCTGTGCCCCATTTAATGAATCGGACACATTTTGCGTATAGTTAGCGTTAGTCGTTGCCCAAATCTTGGACTTACGTGTAATGATAGGACTAGTAATCATTTGAACTAATGCTGGCGCAAGCGTAGCAATCAAAAATACTAGGGTCATCTGCCATGAACTATAAAAAGCAAAAGTAATTGCCCCGAAAAACGACAAACCTTGGAAAATCATATCCAATTGTGCCGTTATCCGATTAGTTTCAATCTGTTTTAAATCGTTGGTCATCAGTGATAAACCGCTCTTGATATCAGGCTCACCTTGATCAACCAAATAACGCAAGTTAGCGCGCTTAAAGGTCATATTCACGTCACGAATAATGCCCATCTTTACCGTTTCATAGACAAAGTTACTGGCCATAAAACACATCTGACCTAAGGCAGTCAAAGCAGCCAGGCGAATCAAATGCAGATAATCATGCGATCCTGACGAAGCAACATTCAACATAATTTGTACCATATAAGCTACAAAGACGATGTTGCAGGCCTTGATTGCGGCCAAAATGGTATAGCTAATAATTTGGCTTTTTTTAGCGTACTTCAGGCTCATTAATTTCTCCTTTTCTATCCCGTTAGAAACATTATACCCGCTAGCTTGTCTTTTTCTCAATTAGATACGATAATTAGAGTAATCATTTTAATTTTTAATGAAAAGCAGAAAGGAACTTTTAATGAAGACTGGTACTAAAATTATTACTTTAGACAACGGTTATCACTTATGGACCAACACCCAAGGTGAAGGCGACATTCATCTTCTAGCTTTGCATGGTGGTCCTGGCGGCAATCACGAATATTGGGAAGACACTGCAGAACAATTGAAAAAGCAAGGCTTGAACGTGCAAGTTACTATGTACGATCAGCTTGGTTCGCTTTATTCAGATCAGCCTGACTACTCTGATCCTGAAATTGCCAAGAAATATTTAACCTACGAATATTTCTTAGATGAGGTTGACGAAGTCCGTGAAAAGTTAGGACTTGATAACATTTATTTAATCGGTCAAAGCTGGGGTGGTCTATTAGTTCAAGAATACGCCGTTAAATATGGTCAACACTTGAAAGGTGCAATTATCTCCTCAATGGTTGATGAAATCGATGAGTACGTTGCTTCAGTTAACAGAAGACGCCAAGAAGTTTTACCACAAACCGAAATCGACTTCATGCACGAATGTGAAAAGAACAACGACTATGATAATCAACGCTATCAAGATGACGTACAAATTTTAAACATTAATTTCGTTGACCGAAAGCAACCATCTAAGCTTTACCACTTAAAAGACATTGGTGGAACCGCTGTTTACAACGCTTTCCAAGGCGACAATGAATTCGTAATTACTGGTAAATTAAAAGACTGGCATTTCAGAGATCAATTACACAAGATCAAGGTGCCAACCCTATTAACCTTTGGTGAAAACGAAACTATGCCAATTTCAACTGCTAAGATTATGCAAAAGAAGATTCCTAACTCACGCTTAGTAACTACACCTGACGGTGGTCACCACCACATGGTTGACAACCCTGACGTATATTATAAGCACTTAGCTGACTTTATTCGTGAAGTAGAAAATGGTACATTTAAGGGCGAAAATTAATTAACAGATATTCAGGCTGGAATCGATTTCCGGCCTTTTATTTTTAAGGAAAATGATATGGATGAAAAAGATGTCAAAATTCTGCTAGTTGAGGATGAAGAAAGCGTCGCTAGCTTCGTCAAAACTGAATTAGAATTTGAGGATTACCAAGTTGTTTGGGCTGAAGACGGCAAAAAAGCATTAGACCTTTTTACTCAAGAAAAGCCAACTTTAATTTTGCTTGATTGGATGTTGCCAGTATATGATGGCATGACTGTCCTGCGGCGAATCCGCAAGCAAAGTGATGTCCCTATTATTATGCTTACCGCCAAAAATTCTGCCTCTGATATAAGCTCTGCTCTTGATCAGGGACTAGACGACTACCTCACCAAACCATTTGAAATCGAGGAATTGCTGGCACGAATTCGGGTAGTCTTGCGAAGACTGGAAAAAATGCGGCAGCAAAATGACGTCCCTGATACTTCCCTAGAATTTGGCCCATTAAAAATTGATCTGCTTAAGCATGAATTTTACTGTGACACCGAGCAAATTTATCTTACTCCTAAGGAATTTGCTTTAATCACTGAGTTGATGCGTGATCCTGAGCAAGTTAAAAGTCGTGATGAATTACTTGATACAGTCTGGGGATATGACTTCGTTGGTCAAACCAACACTGTCGACGTCTATATTCGAACTATTCGCAATAAAATAGGCGAGCCCTATAAGAAAATCATCAAAACCATGCGCGGCTTGGGCTATTGTTTGAGAAAATTAGATGATAATCATGAAAAAAGCTGATCCTAAATCAACTACCCAACAATTAACATACTTATTCGTAAAGCTATTTGTAGCTATTTTAATATTAGTCAATGTAGCTTTCTTAATTATTTCTTCTGCTTACATCTATTATCAAGCTGAACGACAAAGTGAGCAGGTTGTTAGAGCTGTTAAAGATAATCTAGATTCACAATATGATTGGTCGGCAATGCTAGACGCATATTTAGCCAAGCAAGACAGCGATGCGATTACTCTGACTACGCCACATGGCAAAACTTACTACTCTGAAGATGCGCATGAAACTTTTAAGTATATTAACGAGCAGAGACACTATCAAAATTTAGTTTATTCAAACAAGCACATTTACTTTTTAAAAGATGAGCAAAAGCATAATTTTAAAATCAATGTTGCTCTAAACATTGATAGGTTATTTCATTTAATTATTTGGCTATTTTGCACAATGTTAATTATTAACTTAGCCGCTATTTTGATTAGTATCCCACTTATTCGACGTTTATCACATAAATGGAGCCGTCCAATTCAAACAATGAATAGTGAAATTCAAGATATTCAAAAAGATGGGGCTACAACTAAAATTACAGTTCCTAATCAACCACTTGAAATTAAACAGCTTGCTAAATCATTTAATAATTTGCTTACTTTTCAAAATAAGGCTTTACAGCGGGAACAACAATTTGTTAGTGATGCCTCGCATGAACTAAAAACTCCGATCGCTGCAATTCGCGGTCATGTTAACCTAATCAGACGACATGGAAAAGATAAACCTGAAATCATCCCCAAATCATTAGATTATATTGACGTTGAATCCAAAAAGATGGAAGGCTTAATTAATGACCTACTCGCTTTAGGCAGAATAGAGAGAAATACAAATTTAACGCAAACTAATTTGGTGAAAATTATTAATGAAATAACCGCTGAAATTCAAGCAGTTTATCCACATAAAATACACACTGACATGCCGCAAGAACTATTTTTCCTCATCAATCCAACAGATTTTAGAAACATTGTGCATAATTTAGTGGAAAACGCTGCTAAATATTCGCCTGAACATAGCGATATTAACATCTCATTAACTCAAAAAGAAAATCAAATACTCTTTCAAGTAGCAGATCACGGCATCGGTATTGCCGCGAAAAATCGCGAAAAAATATTTCAACGTTTTTATCGTGAAGACACTTCTCATTCGAGTAAAATTAAAGGATCTGGCCTAGGCTTGGCAATTGTCAAAGCTGAAGTTGATAAGTATAATGGAAAAATTAAAGTTACAGATAACGCTCCTCAAGGAACAGTCTTCACAGTTTCTCTTCCACTAGAAAAATGAAGAAATCTTCATTTAAACTCTATTAAATCTTAGTTTTTTTAAGCCGCTTACCTAGTAAGATAAATATATCAAGTAAAGCAAAACAAAAATTATTAACGATTTTAGAGGAGAATTTTTTATGAAGACTATTAACTTAAAGAAAATTACTATTACCGGTGCAGCATTACTCGGCTTAGGAACTGCCGCAATTGCTACAATAAATTTAGCTAACGAAACTAATGTTGTGCAAGCTGTTTCAAGCAAAATTAAGGTTTCACAAAATACAGCTGTTAAAAAGTTTAAGGCAAAGTTCAAGACTGCCAAGATTGAATCAATCAGTTTAGATAAAGAAAATGGTCGCTACGTTTACGACATTGAAGGTTTCACTTCAAGCAAGGAATATGAAATGAAAATCAATGCTTCAACTGGCAAAACTATCTCATCGCATTCCGAAAAATTAGATCGCGATGAACGTGGCAAAAAGGCTTTAAGCTTAAGCAAGACAATTTCTCGCTCTACTGCTACTAAAATTGCTCAAAAAAGAGTAGCTGGAAAGGCAGTTGAATGGTCATTAGACCGGGAAGGTTCAAAGCATGTCTGGGAAGTAACCATCAGTAAGAATGGTCAAAAAAGTGAAGTTAAGGTTAACGCAATTACTAAAAAAGTAATTAGTGTTGACCGTGATTAATTACGAGAGGACATAGAATGAAATTTACTAAACTTACAAGTGTCGCACTACTAAGCGCAACTTTATTAACAACAGTAGTAGCTTGTTCTAAGCAAAACGACACTGCGACGACTACTCAAAAAAGTGTTACTTCCTCAAAAGTTACACACAATTCTGAGTCAGCAGTGAGCAAACAATCTCGAAAAGATAATATTCAGATCAATATCAGCCAACAAGAAGCCATTGACAAATTTCAAAAACAATTTAGTGGTAAGCAGCTTAAAAGTATTGAATTAAGTCGTGAAGGTAATCATTACCTTTACGAAATCGAGGGATTCGATTCAACCAATGAATACTCTGTTAATATCAATGCAGAAACTGGTCAAATTGGCCACGTTCATTCAGAAAAATTAGATCATGATGATCGCAATCAAAAGGCCTTGGCCCTCAGAGGTGCCATTAGCCGTGACGACGCTAGCCGCATTGCAGAAGAACACGTTAAAGGTACTAGTGAGGAATGGAAACTAGAACAAGATGAAGATACCGGTAAAACATACTGGGAAGTTACAGTTAAAAATGGTCATCAAGAAACAGACGTTAAAATCAACGCCCATACTAGGGAGATTATTTTAACTGAACACGATGATTAACGAATAAGAACACATAGAAAAAGGCACAACATTATTCTTCAAGTTGTGCCTTTTCGTATGTTTAATTTCTGGTCAATTTCTTCACTAACAGCCAATCAGTTTGTGGGTCACTCCCCACTTGGAAAGTGTGTTGACTCACTTTACTAAAACCATGCCGCTTATAAAAATGCTGTGCTGGCACATTTTTTTCATAAACACCCAACCACATATAATCCTTACCTTCTTCACGCGCCGTTTTTTCCGCAAAATCAAGCAACACATTTCCTAAGCCGCGATGTTGAAAACTAGAACGCAAATAAATTCGTTCCACCTCTAAGGCATTCTCACGCAAATGTTCTGTCTGTGCATCCCCAACATTGATTTTCAAATAGCCTGCTATTTCATTCTGCACCATTAAAAAGTAAAAACGACTATTCGGATTTTCAATTTCTTTGACTAACTTTACTGTTTCATAATCTTCTTCCAAAAAGCGTGCCATATCATTTGGTGCAGTGTAAGGATCAAAAGTCGCCTTAAAAGTTTCACGTGAAACTTTCTGTAATTTTTCAACATCACTTGTAGTAATAGGCTTAATTGTATAATCCATCAATATTCCCTCTTTCCACCATTTTTAACAAAGCGCCAGTTTTCGCTGGCATTGTCTTCTACAACCTTTAGTAAAGCAGCTAATTCCGCTCTTTGCTTTAAACTTAATCCTGATAAAACTAGTTCATTTGAGTAAGTATTTTCTTTTTCAATTTTTATTGCTAGTCGCTTACCTAAATCAGTCACAAACAGATGCTTAATCTTTTTATTCTCTGCATCGTTTTCTTTCTTAATTAGTTGATTTTGCTCTAGCTTTTTAATGCTGCGGGCTGTCGTTGTCCGGTCAACATTAAGCATCCCAGCTAAATGATCCGAGATAATCCCTGGATTTTCCTTAATCCGCACCAGATATAAATATTGTCCCCGATTTAATTGCATTTCTTTAAATTCAATGTTAGCAATCGAATCAAGTGCCCGAGCAATTGTGCCAATTTGACGTAAAATATCTTCTTTCATTTTTTTCACCTTAGAAATTATTATATTAAATTTTGTTGTAATTGCAACAATAAAATATAAAAACTAAAAAAGGGATCGCTCCCTTTAGTTAATTCATCAATTTTTCTTTAGTTCATTTAGATCTACTACCTGATCAGCTAACTGCTTAACTTCATCTCTTAAGTGGTGAGTTACCATAATTACGGTTTTATCTTTTTGCGTCAAAATCAATCTTTCTAATTGTACGCTAGAAGCTTTGTCTAAGGCAGAAGTAGCTTCATCTAACAGATAAATTGGTGTATCACGCAGCAATGCACGTGCAAAAGCAACACGCTGTTTTTGCCCACCGGACAACTGTTTACCTTGGTCAGCTAAAACAGTATCCATGCCATCAGGCAACTTAACAATTAGATCCTCTAATCCACATTCTTTGATCACTTCAGAAATTTTTGCTTTTGAAACTTGGCGTCCCAAAGTTAAATTCCACCCTAGAGAAGCAGTAAAAATATATGGATCTTGCTGCAAATATGTAATCTGATCATGCAAATCCTTATCTGAAATCTGGTTATATTCCACATCAGAAATTTCAATTTTCCCCTGATAATCTCTAAGTAAGCCAGAAATCAAATTCAGCAGAGTTGATTTTCCTGCAGCAGAGTCCCCCATCAGAATATATTTATTTTTCAGTTTAAAATTTAAATTCAAATTCTCAAAGATAGGCTTATCTTGTCCAGAATACTGATAAGAAACTTTATCCAATTCTAGATTGCTTAGTTTAAAATCAGCAGGCAAAGCTCCATCAACAGTTTTAAGCGGTATAGTCTTAAATTTTTCTATAATTGGTTTAACTGATTTGAATTCTTGCCAATTAAAACTAATCCCACTTAATTCAGCGAAAATTGTACTGGCAAAAAATTGTGCCCCACTGATGGTCCCGACTGGCGTTAATTGATGCAAAATCAACCAGCCTGTTTGCCCTAAAATGATAACTTGACTGATAAAGGCTAGACCATTGGTAATCGCCTGAGTTATCCCGGCTGTTTTACTATAATTTAGCGCATGTTTTTTAACATCATCAGAAGCGCCATTGATCTTTTTGACGATTGTTTGCGGTAAATTGGCAAGAAATAAGGTATTGAAGCCATTCAACACATCATTAATTGAATTAACCAAACGTTCATTGGCATGGGTATATTCTAATGACCTTTTGGCCAAAATTTTAGAAAACAAATTGGGAACCACTCCCATAATAATTGTCAAAATAATCACAGTGACCACAAGACTGACATTGAAGTACGCCAAAGTGAGCATACCGAAAACAATTTCACTGATTTGTCTAATGATCATCATGAAATCCTCGACACCAAAGTTATTAATGGTTGTAATGTCATTGGTCAGCCAAGAATTGTAAGTAGCTACCGTTTGTTGATGAAAGCCTGAATAACTCGTCTGTGATAGATCTTGCGCAATATCGTTTCTAATTAATTTATCCACATTTTGTGCCAAACGGGTTTGCTCAACATTAACTAGACAGTTGATAATCGCGTAAAAAATATAGGCACCGCCCATTAAAGCAACCCACATGAAAAAACGCTCAGCTTTTAATTTGGCAACTGCACTTAAAGCATTTGCGCTAGATATTCCGGCTAGTGTCAAAAAGCCTGCATTAATGACTATTAAAAATGTAACAAATAAAAATTCCCACTTTAGTTTTTTAAAATATTGCAGTAATTCCATCGATTCTCCTTATATTAAAAATAATTAAGTTAATAATACTCTATTTATGCATTTATTCAATATTTTTTAATATTTTACTTAAATTACTGCAAAAATAAAAAGGGATTGCTCCCTTTTTATTAATCTACATAAGCATACTTATATGACCATTGCGTACCAGCAGTATTATGAATAAGGCCGTGAACACGCTTATTTTGTAAATATGCAGTTGTTTGTTGATATATTGGTGTAATTGCCTGATTGCCGTTTACGATCTTAGCTGCCGAAACCAGATCATTCCAGCGTTTTTCAGGATTATTGGCATCTTGATTACCAGCTTTTTTAACCAAATTATCGTATGTAGAATTAGACCACTTACCATAATTATATGAAGTGCCAGTCATTGGAATTTGCATAAAGGTCATTGGATCGTTAAAGTCGCCGCCCCAATGTGATAGATAAATGTCAAAGTTGCCTTGCTGTGCTCGACTGGTGGTTGATTTATCAGGAATATTGGTAATATTTATCTTGATTCCCTTCAATTCTTTGGTCCATTGTGACTGCAAATATTGGGTCAATTGATCACTGTCTGTTTCATCATTTGAAGATAAAACATCAAAAGTCAAACTCTTTTGGCCAATCTCCTGTAATCCCTTTTGCCAATATTTCTTGGCTAGAGCTGGATTATAATCAACTGTATTTTTCACTGCTTGTTCTTTAGCAAAATCTATACCTGTTTTAGGATTTGAAGCTAAGTCATTTGCCACAAAACCTGTTGGCAAAGTTGAACCATTGCCTAAAACTTTTTTGGTTACAACATCGCGATCAATTGAAAGTGATAAAGCTAAACGAATATTTTTATTGTTTAAAGCTACACGATTAATCTGATTTTTGTCTTTAAAATTGTAAAGTAAGAATCTAACAAGTGAATATGGATATTGAGTAAAGTCATTATTACTCTTTAAGTTCTTAACTTGCTCACTTGAAAGCGGAGTTAAATCCAGCTTACCTTGTTGATACATCTGATAACCAGTATTGTTGGACTTAACCACTTGATAATGGATCTTGTTCAACTTAACTGATTTTTTATCCCAGTAATCATTATTTTTAACAAATGACCAGGTGTCATTAGTTCCGTTCCATCCTTTAATCTTGAAAGGACCTGAGTAGACTTGGTATTGAGCTTCGGTTGCATATCTATTGCCATACTTTTTCACAACTTTTTCGTTTTGCGGCCCAAATAGTGGATAAGCCATCAATACTCTAAAGTAAGCGATCGGGCGATTTAACTTAACCACTACTGTCTTTTTATCCGGTGCAGAAATTCCTAATGCATTAGGTGATTTCTTTCCTGCAATGATTGCGTCAGCATTCTTCACGCCACTAAAAAGATAGGCATACGGAGAAGCGGTCTTAGGATTCAAGCTTCTTCTCCAAGAATAAACAAAGTCCTGCGCTACAATCGGATCACCATTGGACCACTTAGAATCACGTATCTTAAACGTCCAGGTCTTACCATCTTTAGATACGGTCCCAGTTTTAGCTAAGCCGGCTGTTGGCTTACCATTTTTACCAAGACGATAAAAACTTTCGAATACATTGCCAGTTTGACCAAATCCGGTAGACTTACTGATATCAATAGTATCTAATGGAGCTGTGGTGCTTAAATTTAAAGTGCCACTTTGAGCTGCCGACTTACTACTGCTATTGCCATTACCACATGCTGCAAGAAGCATTCCTAATGAAATAGTAACGACTCCTGCTAAAACTCCCTTTAGTTTCGACATAAATTTTCCTTTCTCAAACAAAAAAATGGGATGTACTCCAACACGGAATACATCCCATTAAGAACCACAACTTTTTAACTAGTTAATCAGTAATAGTCTTAAGATGAATCACCACATCAGAGCATGTCAAACAAATGCTGTTTGTACAACAACATTCAGTGTATTGACATTGCATTTGACGCTTAAACATGTGATTCATCCTCCTTCTTACTTTTGATAAGAATAATCATAATTTATTCGATCACGATTGTCAACAAAAATCTATTGTATGTAAGTGTCAATGTTTTTGCGGTAGCCTAAAAACCATTAGTCTGACCTTGATTTCTTAATAATTTATGTGGTTTAACATTCGATTGAATTTACTTAAATAACTTCCGCCAGCAACTTCTGTTGTTAACCCTCCGTGTTTAATTCCAATATGCGTTTCATGGCGTCGCTTTAAGCTATCTCTAGCTGCTGCCTGTAATTTCTTGCGGTCCAAACTGATCAGCCTGCCTGTCTCAAAGTCGCTGTTGAGCCATTGCTCTAAGTCATGATTCTTGATGCAGGTTAAGATTCTGAGCATGCCTTCTGCGCCAGCTTTAGACCAATATTTGCCTTGTCCCTTAACCCGATAAGTGTACTTGCGGTGATTGCTCTCACAGGTACCGATTGCTTTAGCAGCCTTCAAATTGCGCATTTCGAACGGTTTGATATCGCTCCAGCGGCGATCGATATAGCTGCGAAGTCGGGCCAGATGCTCATGGTTTTGCGCAGTATCTAGCTCATCAATCAGTTTACTTTCAGCGGTATTCAAGATTGTATTCACTAAGCCACGGTCGTACTTAAACTCTAAGGCATGGATCAATTTACCCTGCAGCTCTGGGGCAAAGCAAAGACGATCTTTAATCTTTTGGTTTAGGTGGAAAATATCCAAAAAGTGCTCATGTTTAGCACAACGACTGACAATTTCGTCAAAGTCTTTTTCAGTGTAGCCAGCTCCGCCATCGGCATTACTAATAATCAAAGTGTCAGTCAAATCATAAGCGTTAGCTAAATATTCTTTAGCTTCATTCAAAGCATCTAAACGGCTTAACGATACAAATTCCTTGGCATTAACTCGCTCTCTGCGTTTGTAAGTTACATTACGAATGCCTTCACAAACCTGATAGCGATGAAACTCTAACCGACCTTTGGTGCCTTAATCATGACGCCATCGCCTTCCAGATACAGTACTGGCACTTTTTTCTTTGATGTCTGTGCCTCATAGCGACTGTCAGCTTCTTGTTGTTCTTTAATCTTTTGACCAGCAGCTTTAACCAGATTGCCAAACTGAGCATGGCTAATATTAAAGCCTGAAAGGCAATTAACAGCTAAGGCAGTATTGCGATAGGTGGCAGCGCTGCTTACTTCTAAAATATTTCTGACGGCTAAAACACTGTAATGCTTATATTTATCAAAGCCCATCAATTCATCTAACGGATAGCGGCTTTCCGTACCAGCTTTTACATATCTTCTTCTAGCATAGGTTACTTCACCAAAAGCCATATTGATTGAACGTTGATTCTTCTTTTCAATCTGGTAGCCCTGATTCTTCATTGATTCGCTTAGCTCTTGATCGACTTGTTCCAAGGCTAAGGCCATTAAGTTCCTAATCAAATTGAGAAAGAAGACTGCCAAAGCTCTTTCACGTTTAATAATATTAGTTTCAGACTTTAAAATACCTACGATTTCAGTTACAATTGAGTTCATAAAAGACCAGCTTCTAATGTATTTTTTGCTTAACATCAGACTACTGGTCTTTTTGTTTTGGAGTCAAGTCCTAAATTGGATTTGGCTCCTTTTTAATTTGTAACTAAGCGTCACCGCAAACTATTTTACACTTAGCTATTGTATAATTATAGAAAAATATTTGGAGGAATTTTTATGGAAATTATAAAATATGGTCCTTACACTCTTTTCACACTTATTGGAACAATCCTAACATTTATCGTGGCTATTGAGCATATCGGTATCTGTTTCTTAGAAATGTTTGGTAAACCTGAACAACAAGCTAAGGCTTTCGACATGGATATCAATTTTGTTAAACAAGAAGCTGCTCAAGTTTCACTAGCTAACCAAGGTATCTACAATGGGATGTTGGGTGTAATTTTGATCGTTGCTTTCTTTATTTTTCCTATCCCTATTCTTTTTAACGTATGGAAATTAATTCTAAGTTTGATTGTCATAGTAGCAATTTATGGCGGATTCACTGCAACTAAAAAAATCTTCCTAGTACAAATGCTACCCGCGCTTTTAGCATTAATTTTTCTTTTTGTTTAAAAATATTGCATTTTTGTACCAAAAGCCATAAGAAAATTTAAAACACCTAGTGATAAACTGTCACTTTGCGGTTATGTAATATATAATATCAGTAAACATATAGAACATAACAACGAGGTGGAATTCATGAGAAAATTTTTTATCATTACCAGCAGCATTATCACTGGGTTACTTGTTGGAATAATTGGGACAACGATCTATCTAAATAATCAGTCGTCAAAAGTAAGTAACTTTACCATTCGAACTACTAATTTAGCAGCTAAGCCGGAAACGATCAGCTATTCTAGCAATAACTTGCCACAGATTAATCTCTCACAGGATTCCGCCGTCCAGAAATTCAAATCATTATATACACATGCAGTAGTCAAATCGATCACGCTTAGTTTAAGTAAAGATATCTATGTTTATGACATAGTGGGTTATGATGACCGTAAAGACTGCACTATTCAGGTTGACGCAACTAATAACAAAATCCTAGGTCAATCTACGCAGGTGCTTGACTATGACTACGAAAAAGATGCGTCCTTGAACCTAAAAAAGACAATTTCACGCCAAGAAGCTAATGAAATTGCCCTAAAAGAATTTAGTGGAGGGACACCAATTTCATGGGAGTTAACTGATGACAATAATCACTCAATTTGGAAAGTTAAAATGATCCACGGTGAACACAAACATACCGTAAAAATTAATGCTAGAACAAAGGCTGTAATCTAAAATAATCCCCAACTTATGCACAAGTTGAGGATTATTTTCTTATCTTTTATCTAGGTTGACTATCTGCACGTGACTTGTAATCACCGTTTTCAGTACCAATAATTAGCTTTTCGCCATTCTTGATAAAATCAGGAACTTGCACAACTAAGCCAGTTTCCATAGTAGCAGGTTTACCACCACCAGCTACAGTTGCACCCTTAATCTCTGGTTGTGTTTCCTTAACGGTCATTTCAACAGTTGATGGCAATTCAATACCGATAATCTTGTTATCATCTGTAAAGTCCATATCAACCATAATGTTAGGCATCAAGAACTTAACGTCATCACCCAATTGATCAGCTGAAACTTCATATTGATCATAAGTATCAGTATCCATGAAAGTATAAGTATCACCTTCGCCGTAAAGGTATTGAGCCTTTTTCTTAGTTACTTCAACTAAGTCTACCTTTTCAGTTGGACGCATGGTCTTGTGGACAACTGCACCACTCTTAACGTCACGCAAATCCATTTGCATAACGGTATTACCCTTACCTGGCTTATGGTGGTTAGCCTTTAAAACTTTGATCAATTTGCCATCTTGGCTAAAAATCATACCTTTTTTCAAATTAATTGCTTGTACCATTATTTCTTCTCCCTTTAATTTAAACTTACCTTTCGACTAGTCTAAACACGCTGGAGGCAAAGCAAATTTTTTTATCAACAGTAAATAAATCGTATTCATAATACCTAGTATACCAAATTAGATGTGCCGCAGGTATATCCGATCAATCAAATGTCCGTCAGTCTTATGCAAAATCAGGCTAGCACGTTCCTTGGTTGGCGCAATATATTCACGCAAGTTGACCAGATTAACCATCTGCCAGGTTTCTTCAGCCAATTGAATTGCATCTTCCAGCGGTCCATTAGCCATTTTATAGTAAAAATTATCTGGCTTATTTTTATTTAATTTAAGTACTTTTCTAAAGCGTTGCATGTACCATTTTTCAATCAAATCTTCTTCAGCGTCAATATAAATTGAAAAATCGAAAA
Source organism: Lactobacillus sp. UMNPBX1 (assembly GCF_002554085.1). Taxonomy (NCBI): domain Bacteria; kingdom Bacillati; phylum Bacillota; class Bacilli; order Lactobacillales; family Lactobacillaceae; genus Lactobacillus; species Lactobacillus sp. UMNPBX1. The sequence goes on along the minus strand of NZ_PCZI01000008.1, from coordinate 34,081 downwards.
AGTCACTAGTCACAACTTGTCCACTCTCGGGCAATTGCAATGTATTAATTCCTTCAATAATCAATACATCAGGATTTTTTACATGACCATATTTCCCAGGTACTATATCGCTTAATTCTTGAGAATACAACGGATAAACAATATCGCTTTTGCCACTCAAGACATCACGCAAAAAGTTGCTAAGTAAAGCCATATCATAGCTTTCTGGAAAACCTTTGCGGGGCATTAAATTGCGCCGTTTTAATTCCTCATTAGGATAAATAAAACCATCCGTGGTCATCAAGTGTACCTTTAATTCTGGATAGGTTCTACTGAGCAACAATTGTAATAAACGCGCAGTGGTTGATTTGCCAACTGCAACCGAACCCGAAATACCGATGATAAACGGAGCTGGTGAAAAACTTTTATGCAAAAATTTGATTTGTGCTTTTTGCGCATTCTTTTTTTGTTGGTAAACTAAGTGTAAGTAACTGATCAAACTGGTATAGATCTCATGCACGTCGGTTAGGTCAATCACGTCTCCTAAAGACTTGATATCAGCTAATTCTTCTTTGGTAATATTGACTTTATCTAAGGGAGCTAATTTAGCCCATTCATTTCTGTTAAAACTCGTATAATTTCTCATATATCGTATCCATATTCCTTCTAAAACACTAACTTATTATAATAGAAAGCGCTAAAAATATGAAAAAAATAATCCTATTCGGCGATTCCATTTTTAACGGATATCGTAATGGTCAAAATACAAACCTAGTAACTAATTTATTTCAACAGGCACTAATTAATTATGCACAGGTGGAAAACATTTCTAAAAGCGGTGCTACCACAGTTGAAGGCGTCGATTATTTGGAGCAAATTCCCCCAGAACATGATCTAGTTGTTGTTGAATACGGCAATAACGATGCCGCAACAGCTTGGGGCATTAGTCCAGAAAGCTACGAAAAGAACTTGGCTCAAATCCTTAGTGCAGTAGGCAAAGCCATTGTTGTGGGATTGTGCAATCCCAATCCAGAAAGTGACATTTTTCAATATTATGGTGCTGAAAGACTCGATCTTTTTAACAATATCGCCCAAAAAGTCGCAAAGGCACATGGTGCACAATTTGTGGATATTTTACCTGCAATGAGAAACTTAAAAGACAAATCGACATATTATCAAGCCGACGGGCAACATTTAACTGATCAAGGAAATGAGTTTTTAGTTAATCAAATCGTGCCAGTAATCAAAAAAGACTTAGCCTAAGCCAAGTCCCTCTTCATCATCACATGTTCTACGCCGCCTTCATCAAACGGTTCGCCTACAACTTGATAGCCCAAGCTATCATAGAAAGGCTTTACCCGCATTTGGGCGTGACAGTAAATTGCATCAATCTTATTTTGCCGTAAAAATTTATGCACAGCTGTAATCATTTTCGATCCTAGCTGTTGTCCGCGCGCTTCTTTTGACACAGCAACGCGTCCTAGCATCCATTTACCATCTTCTTGAAACAGACGACAAGTCGCTAAGGCAGTCGTCTGTTTTTGATTGAGTAAATAGACTTGAAAGGCAATTAAGTCGGCATCATCTAAATCTGGTAGAGTTATCTTCTGTTCAGCCACAAAAATCGTGTTGCGCAATCTTTCTACGCAATAGAATTCTCTAGCTGTCATTTCATCAATCTTTTTAAAAGTAAAATTATCTATCTTCATATTACTTGCCTAACCAACTATTGTTTCTGCCAAACCATTTTTCATTAAGTTTACGCAATTGACCATTTTTTTGCAATCTTGCTAAACCTTGATTGACCTTCTGACGCAAAGTTTTGTCTCCCTTACGCATCCCCACAGCGAACAAGTCCATTGGCACGCGATCATTCTGAATTACCTTGTATTCGCTACTTTTAGCCATGTGAGCAATATAATAGTCGGCATAAACTTCATCTAACAGAATTCCTTGAATTCGTCCTGCATTCAGATCCAAGTATGAGTTAGAGATCGTATCATATAAAACTGTTTTCTTAGCATGCAGCACGTCTTGTTTAGTTTCATACCACTGCTCTGCTGTTGAACCAGTTTGCATTCCTAATTCATAATTCTTCATTTGTTTAAATGAACTAATGCCACTATCTTTTTTCACAACTATAACCTGGCGATTACGTAAATATGGCTTGCTAAAAGCTACTTTTTTCTGTCGTTCTGACGTAATGCTGTAACCATTCCAGAGTAAGTCGATCGTACCGTTACGCAGCTCTGTAACGTTCATTGACCAATCAATCGTTTGAAAAGAAACCTTAATGCCATATTGTTTAAAGACTGCCTTAGCTAAGTCGATGTCATAACCCGTCAATTGGCCGTTTTTCTTTTCAAAACCCATTGGTACAAAACTATCGTCTAAGCCAATTACCACTTGCTTTTTTCTGGCAATCCTATTCCATGTATCTTGAGTATTAGCTTCTTTTTGTACGCTTTGGCAACCAGTTAAACATAATGTTAAGGCCAAGACGATACCTAAAATCCATTTTTTCATTGCCTAATCCTCGCTTAACGGTCGAACCTTGAGCATCTGATCCGCCACATTCTCTGCAAAATTCAAGTCGTGGGTGATAATCAGCTGGGTTAAACCCGATTTTTTTAAGCTTAAAATCATTTTCTCAACTTCTTTACGTAAATTAGGATCTAGCGCGCTAGTTGGCTCATCATAACAAAGAATCCGCGGCTTCATAGCCAAAGCTCTAGCGATAGCTACTCGCTGTTTCTGCCCACCTGATAACTCATAAGGATACTGCTGTTCACGCCCACTCATTTGTAGACGTTTTAACAATAATCGTGCATCCTGCTCTGCTTCAGTTTTACTCTTTTTTAATACCAAAGTAGGTGCCAAAGTGATATTTTGTAAAACGTTCAAATTAGGAAAAAGATTATAATCTTGGAAAACAACGCCAACCTTGCCTGAATCATAAGGTTTACCGTCAATCAAAATTTCACCGGCATCTTTTGTTTCCAAACCGGCAATAATTCTTAGTAAGGTGGTTTTCCCCGCTCCAGATGGGCCTACAATTGTCATAATTTCTCCATCTTTCAAGGTAAAGGAGATGTCACGCAAAATTTGGTGACCGTTAAATTCTTTGCTCAAATTTTTCACTTCTAACATATTCTCACCTCAACTACTTGTAATAAGAAAAGTGGTTTTCCAGCTTTTTCAAAACAAAAGCACAAATACCGATCAACAGTAGATAAATTACACCTACTAAAACTAACGGTACCAGTGTTACATCTCTAGCCATTGCTACATTGCCGGCCCTAAGCAAATCACCTAAGCCAATGACATAAACTAATGATGAATCCTTAACTAAGTTAATTACTTCATTTCCAATTGAAGGCAAAACAATTTTTATTACCTGGGGAATAATGATCTTGGTCATCGTTTGCCAGCGGCTCAAGCGCAAAACTTTCGCTGCTTCAAACTGGCCTTCATCAATCGATTGGAAGCCGCCACGAAAAATTTCCGCAAAATAAGCCGCATAATTCAAAATAAAAGCAAACAAGGCTGCTTGATAGCGGGGAAAGACGATATGAATAATTGGTAAGCCATAAAAGACAAAGATCAATTGCAATAATAAGGGCGTGCCCCGCATAATCCAAACATAAAAGTTAACCAACCAGCGTAATGGTTTAAACTTACTTTTTTCACCTAATGAGACCAAAATTCCTAATGGCGTTGCTAAAATTAAGGTCCAGAAAAAAATACTTAACGTCATGCCTGCTCCTGACAAAAGAGCGGGTAAAATTTCTGCAATATATTTTAATGACATACTCTCACCTTCATTTTTCTTTCCTAATAAAAAAGCCCTCTTAGGATTAACCTAAGAGGACGACTGCTCGTGATTCCACCTCATGTTCGCACCTGCTCACGCAGAAATGCCTCACTAGGTTGATTATTTTAAAAGAAAAACCCTCATAGCCAAACGGCTACGAGGGCGAATGTAATCGCGGTTCCACCTCATGTTTACAAATTGCTCACGCAACTTGCCTCAATAAGTTCAATAATCAACCTTTAGCTATAACGGGCTATCCCGGATTTTCCTACTTTTGTTCAGAAGACCAACTCACAGATGTGATTCATACTAGCAAATATCTTATTTCCACCAGCAAAGACTCTCTATTACTTTGACTAGTATTACTATTTCTGTTCTAAGTTGTTTTTAATGTTGAATAAATCTTAAATGATCTAGCAACTTTTGTCAATTATTTTTCTTCATAAGTATCTGGATCAACATCAAGCAATGGACTCTTTTCTCCAGTATAAATAATATCTAGCTTATACATTGCACGAGAGGTAATAGTATAAACAAGTTGAGTTTCATCCAATTTATGGTAAGCAGCTTTAGAGGCATCCCACATGACTACCGCATCAAATTCTAGTCCCTTAGCCAAGTAAGAAGGCACAACTAGAGTACCATCAACTAGTCGCTGATTAGCAGTCGCAATTAAGGTCGTGTTTTCACCTTTTTTAGCTAATTCTTCATGCACAAATTTAGCTGCAGCTAAGTCTTTGGTAATAACAGCTGTCGTACGCTTATTTTGTTCATTATTATGCAAAACGTTAACTAAAACATCAATTGCTTCATCATCGGTTTTTCTGCCCCAAATTATAGGCTTAGGACCTTTACGGTTAAAGGCTTCAATCTTTTCGCCTTGACGCAAAATTTGCTTGGTGAAATTGGTCAATTCCTTAGTTGAACGATATGATTTCGTTAATTGCACCACATCAGTTTTTTCAGGATCAAATAAGCCAGAGATCTGCTTAAGTAAGCTACGACTTTCATCCTTAGTAAAAATAGCCTGATTCAAGTCACCCAACATTGTAAACTTGGCCCGTGGGAAATTATACTTCAAGTAAGCTAATTGAAATGGAGTATAATCTTGAATTTCGTCAATGAAGGCATAACGCATCTCAAAGTCAGTCCTGCGACCAGTGATCATGTCATACAAATATAAGTAAGCTGAAACATCATTCATGGCAATATGGTGCTGCTTAAAGTTATTCTTAACTTCTTCCACATGAGCCAACCAATCATTTTCATCAATATTCCACTTAGATAGATCAACCATCTTAGGTACAGCTCGCAAAAAGCTCAGGTATTGTGCTCGCATATTCAAAAAGTGGTTGTGCAAAATACGCTTATGCACGCCCTTCAAGGCTGATAATACAATTTTTCTACCTAAAAAGGCCTCTTCCTTAGCCTCAGACTCAAATTCTTGATCAGGTCGATCATATAACTCATTTAATTCAGATTGGCTCATTCCTTCAATAGCGTGTGCCACCCAAGCCTTCTTAGTTTCTGGCGTAATCTTTCGATTCAACATCTTGATCAATTCTTCACGCGTTGCATCAATTCGGTTGGCCAACTTGTAATTTTCATTGAAAGAATAATAGATCTCCTTAATTTTTTCCTTATCAAAGTAAGGCTTCTTCTTATCACGGAAATAAATATTCTTGAAAATAACACCGCGCTTATTCAAGTGCTCTGCATAACGAGTTAACAAGTTAAAGAAATTAACTGAATCCTTAAACTTAGAAATATTGCTGTCTGCGGTTTGATCTTCAAACTGTCTGAACAAGTTTTCAACTTCCATACCTGGCAACCGTCGCGCAACGAACTGCCAGTAAGTCATTTGAACCATATTTTGTTCGCCCATTTCAGGCAAAACATTCTTAATATAGTCATTAAACAACTGGTTAGGACTGAACATGATTACATCACTTGAAGTCAGGTTGCCACGATAACGATAAAGCAAAAAGGCTATCCGCTGCAAAATCGCACTGGTTTTACCAGAACCTGCCGCACCCTGGACAAAAAGCAGATCTGCTTTGGTGTTTCGAATAATCTTATTTTGTTCGCGTTGAATCGTCGTTACGATTGACTTCATCTGCGTTGATGATTTTTCTGACAAAACTTCCAAGAGCATTTGATCACCGATTGACTCATCAGTGTCAAACATGTTCACAATCTTGCCATCTTCAATCATAAATTGGCGTTTCTTAGTCATATCAACTGTAATTTCACCTTCAGGCGAATTGTAAGAAACTTTACCCAATTTACCATCATAATAAATTGAAGATATTGGTGCCCGCCAGTCATAGATCAAGAAGTGATCGTCCTTGTCTGCAAAAGAACCTAGACCAATATAAATCGTCTCTGTTCGGTCCTCATTTTTTTCTTTAAAATCAACCCGAGCAAAATATGGTCGCTTCTCTAAACGCTCTACAGTCTCTAGCTGCTTAGCTGAATGTTGCCAAGCATGTTCACGTTCACTCAATAATTGTTGCTGCTGGTGGATTGACAGTGCTGTTTCCATTGAAGTGGAATAACCATCATAATCCAATTTAACATCGTCAAAAAAGTGTGAATTAAGCTCTCTTGCTTCGCCTTCAGCTGATTTGATAGATTTTTTTAAAGTTTTTTCGCGGTCCTTGATCTGACCCATAATATTATCAAGGTGCTTTTGTTCAAGTTCTTTTTCGTTTTTTTCAGTTTTGGCTGTAGCCATCTAATCACCTTTTCTTTAAAAATTCGCATACTATTTTACCATGAATAGCGCTTTCATAATAGTTTTCCTGCTCGTGAGAAAAATATAAATAAAAATTGATGAAAACTTTAACTTTAGAGACTATAATCTTGACATATTGGGGGTGATATATACATGAAAAGATTTTTTAAATTACTGAGAAATGTTCTCTTGCTTGCTCTTATCGCTCTTGGCGTTTGGACTTATCAGAACAATCCCAATATTCGTATCGCAACGCAAGACTCCCTAGCTACACTTAGCTATCGAATTAACGAACTTCTAACTAACGAAACGACCATTTCTCCCAATAACGAAAAAAAGACTACTAATATCAAAACTGACACAGATAAAACAGAAAATGACGATTCTTCAGACAATCGTGTATGGTCAAATCCTGAAGCTAAGGTTTATATCGATATTAGCAATAATGCTCAACTAAGATCAGCTGCAGTCAATGCAATGAACGCTTGGAATCGTACCGGTGCTTTTACTTTTCACCAAATAAATGATAAAAAAGACGCTCAAATCGTCATTAATACAGTCGATAATAGCGACACTAATGCCGCAGGAGAAACAGCAACTACCTATAACCCTGCTACAGGACATTTGTTAAAGGCCACGGTCAACTTGAACCGTTACTATTTGCAAAACGAATGGTATGGTTACAGTTACAATCGAATCGTTAATACTGCTGAACACGAATTAGGCCACGCAATTGGCTTAAACCACACTAATAATGTCTCAGTCATGTACCCAAAGGGTTCGATCTATACGATTCAACCGCAAGATATTAAAACTGTTAAAAAGATCTACCACGAAAATAATTAACTTTAAAAGCTCACCTCTTTTTTCTACAATAAAGTGTGAGCTTTTTACGAGGAGAAAAATATGAAAAGAATTTATATCGTCCGTCACGGTCAAACTTATATCAATCGCTACAATAAGATGCAAGGTTGGTGTGACACACCATTAACTACACCAGGAATTGAAGGCGCTGAAGAAGCTGGTAAAGCTTTAAGCGAAGTACCTTTTGACATTGCATTGTCTAGTGATCTTAAGAGAGCAAGTGATACCTGTGAGATCATCATGAAATATAACGCCAACAAAGACGAATTGCAGCACATCGCTAGTCCATTTTTCAGAGAACAATTCTACGGCTACTTCGAAGGAATGGATTCCGAAATGGCTTGGCGAATGATTGGTGGCAGTCACGGCTACGGAACACGGCAAGAAATGTTTGCTCATGAGAGCATCGATACTATTAAGGATTGGATTAAAGAAGCCGATCCTTATCACCAAGCAGAAAACGCTGAAGAATATTGGGCTCGTCTTGATGATGGTTTTAAATTAATCAGTCAATTGGATGGCGCTGAAAACATTCTGCTAGTTACTCACGGCTTCACTATTAGAAGTCTCTGGTATCGTTATGGTGACCATATTCCTTTGGTTCCAGGTCCTAAGAATGCTTCAATCACTATTATGACAATGAGTGAGAAAGGCGAAATTAAGATACCTAAGTGGAATTTAATGCATTTATAGCAAAATAAGATTAGGCGAATCGGGCCTAATCTTATTTTGTTTGTTTAATTATTTTTGCAAAACAATATTTTTATATAGCTTCACTGTTATTAAAAAACTTCCTATTATTTTTAACAGTAGGAAGTCTTACTCTAACTAATCTTTAGTCACTTGTTTTAGTTTTTATTAACTTACAGTCGCCCAAAGTCTGAATCAATTGTTTGCCATCTTTTTGGTGGAAAACAGCGTTTTGATACGACAATCGTTCTTTCTTTTTACTCTTATCTTTATACTTTTTAATAAAGGTTACTTCATAGTTAATCCGACTATAATTACGCTTACCTGGTAAAACAGAGAGCACCTTGATCTTTACACTTAATTTCTTGATACTCTTCTTTTTATGCCATTCCTTTAGTTGCTTAGCAATCTTCTTATAGTCTGCATTTTCTTTTCCATTTTCAAAGTCATCTGCATTTGGCGACTTAAGGGTGTTGTACAATAGCTTAGCTGCATCCCCCACCTTAATCAAGCCAGGCCAAATCGGGTTAACAATATAGTCACCTTCTGCATCCTGATAGACATCTTTTTCGCCATTGCCTTGATATTCAGCAGTACCATCATAATCAGTGACGTCATCCTCACTATTAGAAAATTCTGAACTAATCGATTGCGACAAATCCGTTACCCTTTCGGACTTAATAGTTTGACCATCTGCCTTACTCTTAATATAGATTTCCATTCGCTTAGCAATCGGATAATCCTTGAAAGTATAGCTACCATGCTGGTTCAATTTACCCGCCTTACGATCATTGATATAGATCGTACCATTAGGAACGCTGCGCACTTGGAAAGTGGCCGTTTTGATCTTCATATCAACAGTCTTATCTGACCAAATGTTAACAATCGAATCAGCATCTAAATGGCGACCATTAACCTTAGATTTAACTAATATATGATAGCGACCAGGAAAGACCATACCTAAATCTTGATAGTAATTCTGGTTGCCACCTTCCATTTCACCATAATCCTTTTGGTTAACCGTCAAAGTTGAATTAGCGTGATTGGTCTTCACCTGTGGGCGATATACTTGTATCCACAACTTATATTTTGGAAAAAGCAAAAAATTGCGTCCATCTTGAATCAGTCTGATTTCACCATGATCGCGATTATGACGCAAATTATAGGCTAAACGTTTAGCTGCACTGTGATGCTCTTTAAAGTAATTTTGAAGCGGCTTCAGCGATTTATCTGTCACATCCATATCAGGCGTTGAAGCCGTGACATACTGAGCCAGCTCAGTTTTAGGATCCTGCATTTTAGCTACAATGCGGTCAATTTGACGTTCTTTAGTGTAATAAAAATTGCCAATTAGCCATGCAATACCAATTAACAGGATAATAACTCCCGATATCCAAATTTTCTTATGTTTTTTCATTGATCAAAACACCTTTTCACAAATCCTTTTAACTTAGATTAACAAGTTGATCAAAAAAAGCAAACATCTTTTATTCACAAATCAAGACGAAGTTCTTATTATATTTAGTAGCATTATTTTATTTTGGAGGGGATTGCACAGTGGAAGTAAATTTTGATTTTGTAAAAAATAGCAGCTTCAAGGAAGCCTTTCCTACCGCTGAAAAAATCCACAAATTATACACAATTGATGATTATCGTGACGTTATTTCAAATTCACGTCTTCTATTAGAGAGTCTAATCAAAAAAATTTTTAAGTTAGAAAATCTCAGTCCATATTACACAGTTCATGATGGCGAACACCGTAATTTGCGTAATAATACACACTATTTACGCAATGAACTAGATTACCCTCTTTCGATCATGGATTTATTTGACGAAATACGCCGCATGGGCAACGCTGCTGTCCACGATAACCAAATTGAACCAGATCAAAAGCAAGCCTGGCACTGTATTTGTGATTTACACGATATTCTTGTCTTTTTAATTAACAGCTATGACGGTCAAGACCTATATTATTTGCGTCCCGATATTGCGATGGAAGCACAAACTGATGAAGACCATTATTATGTGCGCCAAAATAAGCAACCAAAAATAATGAAATTGCATGATCATCAAAATAATAAGAAAAAACAGTCCGCATCTGCACCAAAAAAGACGAAACATGTTAAACATTTTTCCAGTAAACAGCATATAGAGCAAACTAACTCTGAGTCACAAACGAAAACTACTCCTTCTACTAAAGACAATTGGTTAAGAAAAATTAAAGAACTCTTTCACCATGATTAGTCATATTGACACTATGTCACAATATGATAAACTATATATTATATAATTTACATACCGAGAAGCGCCTATGACGCTGCCGATACGCAAATGAAAACTGAACAAGTTTCTCAAATGGGGAACGGCTTATGCTAGTAGGTCGTTTTCCATTATTTTTTTACGAAAGGAGTGGTTAGTCCGCTATGGATAATCACAGGCAAAAACCTTGGGCTGTCGAACAGTCTGAGGTATTAACAAATACAAAAACAACCGAAACTGGTTTAACTGAAGACGAAGTTCGAATACGCCAGCAAGCTGGTTTAAACGAGCTCGCAGCTAAACCTCCTAAAACAGTAATCCAAATGGTCAAAGAGCAGATTTTTGATCCAATGATCGGTATCTTATTAGTAGCTGCCCTCTTATCTGCTATGTTTGGCGAATATACCGAAGCCATTATTATCGCGACAATCGTGGTTCTTAATACCATTATTGGAGTAGTTCAGGAAAAAAAGGCACAGTCTTCTTTAGCTGCGTTACGTGACATATCTGCGCCAACTGCTCATGTAATTCGTAATGGCAAAGAATTAATCATACCGGCCAAGGAATTAGTAGTTGGTGATATTGTTATCTTGCTTGATGGGGACATGGTTCCAGCCGATTTGCGCTTAATTGAAACAGCTAACTTGAAAATTCAAGAAGCATCCCTTACTGGTGAATCAGTACTGGTAGAAAAAGACGCAGCTGCTGTTTTAAATCCAGATTGTGCTCTTGGTGACCGCATCAATATGGCTTTTTCTTCCTCAATTGTGACTTATGGTCGTGGTCAAGGCGTCGTGACAGCAATTGGGATGCAAACAGAAATGGGTGCCATTGCTGGCATGTTAGAAGATCAAACTGAAGTACAAACACCATTGAAACGCAAATTAGCTAAAGCCGGCATGGTCTTAACGATTATCGGCTTAATTATTTGTAGTTTGGTCTTTGCAATTGGTGCTTTCTATGGCCGTCCACTTTTACCACAATTCTTGGTTGCTATCTCATTGGCAATTTCAATTATTCCAGAAGGTCTGCCAGCAACCGCGACAATTGTTATGGCCTTAGGCGTTAAACGCATGGTTAAGCGTAACGCTTTGATCAAAAAGTTGCCAGCAGTCGAAACCTTAGGTAACGCCACTGTCATCTGTTCCGACAAAACTGGTACTTTAACCTTAAACAAAATGACTGTTACACAGGCAGCAACGAATGACTTCAGCCAAAGTCACGCAGTTGATCAGCTTGCAGCAAATAAAACCAATCAAACTTTGGCCTATGCTAGCGCTCTTTGTAACGATGCCAGCTTGAATGGTGAAAAAGAGATTGGTGATCCAACTGAGATAGCCTTAATTCCTTTTGCCCAAAAGCTTGGCTTTAACCAATCCAACTTAAAGAAAGAATTCCCCCGTTTGTTCGAACAACCCTTTGATTCGGACAGAAAACGGATGACAACATTGCACAAAATTGACGGTCAATTAACGGTCTTCACTAAGGGTGCATCGGACGAAATGTTGCCGTTATGTACACACATTATGACTGACAATGGCGTGCGTAAAATTACACCCCAAGACAAAAAGCAAATTGCCCACTTGTCTCACCAAATGCAAGCTGACGCTTTACGAGTACTAGGCTTTGCTACCAAAATAGTGGATAACTTACCTGAAGCAAATGCTGATTTGGAAAATAATTTGACTTTTATCGGGATTGTCGGCATGATTGACCCACCACGAAAAGAAGTTGCGGCATCAGTTAAAACCTGCCGTGAAGCCGGTATTCGCACAATTATGATTACCGGTGACCACAAGGTAACTGCCTTGGCAATTGCGAAAAAGTTAAACATTTATCAGACAGGTGACTTAGCAATCTCGGGAACTGAATTAGACCAAATGTCTGATGCAGAATTAGATCAAGCTGTTGAAAAGGCTACCGTTTTTGCTCGCGTTTCTCCTGCTGACAAACTGCGCATCATTCAAAGCTTAAAGCGAAATGGTGAGGTAACAGCTATGACCGGTGACGGAGTAAACGATTCACCTGCCTTAAAGGCTGCCGATATCGGTGTCGCTATGGGTGTAACGGGTACAGACGTGGCTAAGGACGTGGCTGATATGATCTTGCTTGATGATAGTTTTACCACAATTGCGCACGCTATCAAGGAAGGTCGCCGCGTCTACCGCAACATCCAAAAAGTAATTCAGTTCTTGCTAGTTGGTAACATTGCTGAAATTACCACTTTGTTTGCGGCAACTATTTTTAACTGGGATGCGCCATTATTGGCAGTACACATCTTGTGGGTTAACTTAGCTACAGCTACTCTACCTGCCCTTGCTCTTGGCGTAGACCCAGCAAGTAAAAACATTATGAAACACAAGCCAGTTAAAGCTGGTACTTTATTCGAAAAAGACCTAGTTATTCGGGTTATTACCCAAGGAATATTTGTTGCCCTGCTTACTTTAATTGGTTACTTCATTGGTAAAGAAATCGGCAATCAAGTTGTCGGACAAACCATGGCCTTCAGTATTTTAGCATTGGCCCAAATGATTCGTTCATTTAACCAGCATTCAAATACTGATCCCATCTGGAAAAGATCATCTGGTAATAATCCATGGTTAACAGTGTCATTCATTATCTCTGCATTTTTCATGGGTATTATTCTCTTTGTCCCAGCAATGCAAGATGCATTTCACATTACCAGTTTGTCAGCTGGACAATGGTTAATCGTAGTTACCCTAGCTTTACTTTCAATTGCACAAGTTGAGTTAGTAAAAGGTTGGGCAAAGTTTAGAAATATTTTTATTAATGACAATAATTTAATTGAAGATTAATTAGTTACAAAAAGACGGTAGCATTACAACGCTATCGTCTTTTTTGATATTAAACTTTGGCTGCTGCCAATTGGTCAACATCTATCTGACTACGACCAATCTGAATTGCCTTTTCGGTGCTTTCATTCAAGCTAGCATTGATCATCTTATGGCTAAGCTCCAGCACCATTGGCAAATTAACACCGCTAATTACCCGTACTCGCTCAGGATACATATCTTCATATTCCGAAGCGACTAAGTGGGGTGTCCCATTTTTTAAATCAGTTAGCACCAAAATCTGACTATTCTGATATTTATTCATGACTTTAGCAAAACGAGCCTTAAAATCTCTGATTCCTGTGTCGTTTAATTCAATTGTCAGGATCTGATCATTCTTGCCTGCCAACATATCATGTGCAGACATTAACCCCGCAGCCAACCCTTCATGAGTTGCAATTAAAAGTTCCATAAAGCGTACCTCTTTGTAAGCGATTTCTATAGAACCATTTTAACATATTTTTGTATTAATTAATCTGTTCAATATCTGCTAATAAGCTACTTTGTTCAGGTGTTAGCCGCTCATCCTTTTGCCGTAACTTAAGTACTTGTAGACAAGTGTGCAAAATCTTTTTTCCTTGTTCCGTCACTTGTTTGCCATCCATATCAGGCGTTACATTGGCTAAAAAGTCATCCATCTCATCAGCAGTAACCTTGAAAACATCATTTTCTCCATGAATCAAGGGCATCCGATTGAGCATTTCTTCAATCATTTGTAATTTATTTCTAGCTTCTTCAAAATCCATCTTGTTCACATCCAATTCTTTTATTATACAAAAAAACAGCCACCTAAGTGACTGTCATCTTTATTTCGTATTAATAATTGCGTTTGAAATTGTAGTTGCATTAGATTCGATCAGTTGATGCGAATTGTTAACAAAAAGGGAAGCCCCAATTCCTATAGCAGCAAATACAAGCCAAACTTTCTGTAAAACTGTACTCTTCATGTTCCCAGCTCCTTATATTTCTTATTATATAAAAAGCCGATCGTTATGGGAATGGCTGCGCTTACAATTAACATAATTGTAATATTATTTACCTTTACTTAAGAGTTACTTCTCCAGCAACATTTGTATCAAAAAAATCAGCAATTTGATGGACGTCCATCCCTTGCCCTAAAGCCCACATTAATTTGGTAATCGCACTCTCAGAAGTCATATCACAAGCGGAAATAGCTCCTTCCAGCAAAGCCTCACGCCCCACCTCATATTTGGTCAAATCGCTACGTTCATACAAGCATTGACTGCTGGCTACAACGGGAATACCTTGACGAATTAGCTTACCAATTGCGGCTACCATGTTGCGGCGAATAAAGTTCATCCCGCCTAGACCATACGCTTCAATAACAATTCCACGGCAACCACTATTAACCATCGCAAAAAGCAGATTAGGATCAAAACCTGGAAATAGTTTCACCAACGATACGTGCGAATTAATTTTGGTATTCAAGGTTGGCTGACCGTCATGTTCTCTTTGAAAATGTTCTGAATTAAAAACTAATCCATCGGAAGAAACGGTTGCTACTGGTGGTACATTCACACTTTCAAAAGCATCAAAGTTGGTAGTCCGCACCTTTACACTGCGGCAGCCCAGCATAACTTTATTATGAAAGGCTAAATAAACATCAGGTGGACAAGTTGCTGCAGCTGCAAAAGCCAACCGTAGGTTATCGTGAGCGTCACTTAGGACCACGTTAATTGGTACCTGACTTCCCGTCAGCACAACCGGGATATTAATATTTTTCAGCATAAACGACAACATTGATGCCGTATAAGCCATAGTATCAGTACCGTGTGAAACAACAATTCCATCGTAATCATTGCGGTATTTGTAAATATTTTCTGCAATAAATTTCCATTCTTCTGGTTGGATATTAGAAGAATCTAATTGCAAAATATCGCGGACTTGAATGTCGTACGGCAACTTTCCCAACATTTTAATTAACTCTTCACCGGTTTCCTTGGGTACTAGGCCTGCATCAGAAGCAACGGAAGCAATAGTTCCCCCAGTTGATAGCAATAATATTTTCTTCATCTTGTTCCCCTTTATCTCAAATCACAATGTCGACCATAACTATTCATGATTAGATCAATTAAAACATAGGCCGAACTAAAAGTTACCGCATTTTGCTTACTAAATTGAAATGGCGTAGTTTTGAAGAAAAAGCTATAGTCGCTAAGAGAGGCTAATTTTCCCGTTTGCCAGCTAGTCAGTGACACCAATTTCAGTTCAGTATTCACGACATCAATCTTCTTAAGTTCTTCAATAATTGTTTTATTAAAACCACCAAATGAAATAACAAACAGCATGTCATTTTCCCGTGCAGACCGCCCTAATAATGCCACTTCGTCGCGTGCACTAGGCAAAATAATTGCTTTTTTACCAATTAAGAAAAAGTTATGCGCCAAATATTCCGCGATAATTTGCTGCTGCCAGCCAGTAGAGTAAAGATAGATCGTTTCCGCTTGATCTAAATCCGCAAAAAATGGTTGTAAGTTTAATCCCTTAAAATATTTAAAAGTTTCAGCAATGATCTTTTGTAAATCCGTATTGAAATCTAGCGTTTGCTTGTTCTTAACGTTTTGCTCCTTTCGTGTAGCTAACTCGGACAATTCAAATTTCAATTCGCTGAAACCACTTAATCCCAATTTTTTGCTTAGGCGAAAAATAGCGGACTTAGAAACGTATAATTTCTGAGCTAATTCCAGCAAACTCAACTGACTTGCTGCTTCAGGATATTTCAATAAATAGCTAACGATCGCTTTATCGGTCTCATTAAAACTTTCCTTTTTCTTCATGACCGCTGTTTCTAAATCCATTCTGTTTCCTTTCTCATCACTGTTTCTTATTAAGAAAAGAATATCATGTCGTACTCAAAAAAGGTAGCCACCCTATTTGAGTAACTACCTTAATTTTTATTCTTGAATTGAAGTTATGTTATGACAATTAATTATTTAAGTTCTGGCCAGTATGGAGCATTAACTGGAATCATGTCATCCAAAATCTTCTTAGCAACGGAAGCATCTGGTACAGTCTTGTTTAATGCAAATGCTTGTAGCATCTTATTGTATGAATGTTCAACATAAGCATCAACAACCAATTTTTCACAAGTTTGTTGTTCCATCATCAAGCCTCTTTGGAAGCGACCTGCTTTACCCGTAGCCATTGGTTGAATGCCATCAGCACCAAACAATGCTGGTACTTCAACAATTGAATCTGGATCCATATTAGAAATTGCACCGTTATTAGCACAGTTAGCTAAGAACTTTTCATGAGTGTTAAATGCGATCGCATGACAAATATCTACGATATATTCAGAGTGCAAACCTGAAATATCCCAAATATTATTCTTAGCAGTTCCCACCTTTACGATTCTTTCACATTCGCCAAAGACAATCTTTTGCCGGTGTTCACGAATTTCATCAGTACGAGTATGCTTCGGATCAGCATTAGCAACTTCATATTGTGGGAAGTAGTAGTATTGCATGTAATTGTTTGGCAAAGTTTCTGGCTCTAGCTTATATTCATCGGCAACTTTCTTAAAGGTGGCTTCCCAAGAAGCTTCAGTATCCTTGTCGTAATCGCCACCTACCCAATAGCCGTGCTCTTTGACGTATTCCTTCAACTTAGGCATTAAGTCTTCGCCAGTCTTCTTGTTGCGAACTTCTTTCCACCAGCCAAAGTGATTCAAACCATAATAGTTAAAGTCAATATCATGCCAACTGTCCAAACCACAAATGGCAGCCATTCTGTCCATATCATCAATCGGCATATCACAAATGTTAATTACCTTAGCATTTGGACGAAGACGACGGCAAGCTTCTGCAACGATTGCAATTGTGTTGGAGTAGTTGATCATCCAAGCATTTGGTGAGTATTCTTCCATCCAATCAATAATTTGCAAAATTGCGGGAATTGAGCGAAGACCATAGGCCATTCCTCCGGGTCCAGTAGTTTCTTGACCATTCACGCCATATTTTAATGGAATCTTTTCATCCAAGCTTCTCATGTGATATTTACCAACACGAATTGATCCCATAACAAAATCTACATCAGTAAAGGCCTCTTTAGGATCAGTTGTGTAAGAAAACTTAATTTGTGGTGCCCTTTCCTTCATGATAATTTCAACAGCTTTGGCAATCTTTTCTTGCCGTTCAGCATCGTTATCATAGAACTTCAACTGTCTTAATGGGAATTTATCCTGACTCTTGATTAAATCAAGGACAAATCCTGGAGTAAAAGTACTACCACCGCCAGCAATAACTACTGAATATTTCTTACCATCCATAATCTATTTTCTCCTTTAAATAAAACTAAGTTTTTATCTCTGTTTCATTTGCCTTACGCATATATTTATATCATCTTCTTCCACAAATGTATTCGTTTTCACCAGCTTCAGACTTTGTTTCAAGTTTTGGAACGCGTTTCACTACGCGAAATATTTTTAAATGTTGCCTTAAGCCTAACAAATCAGATGTTTAACTTGCCTTTATTAGTAATAGTGTAAAAATGAAAAAAATAATCGTTTCATGACCAAGATAAACTATAATTTGAATATTCCTTTAACCACAAAAATAAATAGTCCGTATTTGATGATCGTATAGCTTTAATTAAAAAATACGACTCAAACTAGTTTCACTTCCATATTTTGTAGTGTAATTTTGAAATTAATTATAATTTTAATATCTTTCTGCTATTTTCTATACAATATAATATTTTTAAAACATATCTTTGCTAAACGCTGATTTTATCCCAACTCTTAGTCATTAGTACTTGATAATTTATAGATAACTTAGGTTATAATTATATATTTTTTTATATAAATTTAGCCTTTATTAAAAAACTTTTGAATTATTTATTAGTCGTATAGCTTTTATTTTAGGTCGCCCTAAGTCTTGATAAACTAGCACTCTAAAAAATAACATATATGTTTTTATTTAACAAGATACGTTATTAAAGCTGTTCATATATAGACTTTGTTTTTAATAATGTTAGTATCATTCCATGAAGAGACATATAACGATCTTTAAGGAATTGACTACTCCTTAAGCAAAAAAATGACTTATAAATTGGGAATTCTTTTCGTAATATAGGGGGATTAGGAAAAATGACAAAGAATGTTAAGCTATTATCACTTATCGGTATCGCAGCCGCTTTAGCAGGTGGAAGTGTTGCTATTTCAAATAATAACAACTCTACTGTTCAAGCTGCTTCTATCACATTACCCGCTGGTTACACCAAGAGTGCCATTATTAAATGGAACCAAACTGGTAAAGCAAGTAAGGCTTTGATTGATGCTTCTAAAAAAGGCATGAAGGAAAACACCAATAGTGATGCGGGTTCAGATAATACGTTAGTTAACGTGACTAAATTAACTGCGTCTCAACAAAAAGAACTGAGCCAATACACTTTAAGCTTAATTAATTCTGCACGTCATCAACTTGGCAAGCAAGACTGGACTTACAAGCGAGGTGCTTTGCACTTTGCAAATCGTGTAGCTAACGAATACTACAACCATAACAGATCTTGCTGGGATGCCGACCACTATGTTACTGGAATTGAACGCGCAGCTAAGGCTTCTGGCCTTAACTCAAAAGTAGGTCAAGTCTACGAAGATGAAGCTGGCTTGCCTATCTCTTCAACATACAATACTAACTTACGTCCAATGTCAGTATTGAAAAACCAAATTTACTTTAACGTAAAGCAAATGCTTTTTGGCGGTTTTGCAGGCTCTGACAGTCAGATGAATGACTCATCTAGATACACTGAATGGGAACACGCTGGTGATTTACTTGGTTGCCGTACTAAGAGCTACGATGCTAAGACTAAATACTTTGGTATTAGTTTCAGTGGCTTAAAGGATGACCAAAGCAAGGTTAGTGTTCACATGATGGGTGTTGCTAAACGTTACATCCAAAACTACAGAAAATTCAATCATTAAAACTAACGCTGTAGTTAAAAACTTAATACAGTTTCCTAATCCAAGAGCTCAAGTAGTTCAGTCAACTATTTGAGCTCTTTTATTTTTGCCCATTTTTCATCAAAATCCTGTCAAAAAAATGCAGATATTCACACATTTTCAATTAAGCTATCTAATTGTTTGTATACATTAGCTAATACTAATAGTGTGTTAAGTTATTATCTTATTACTATTTTGTCTATAATCCTTGATAAATCAATGTTTCCAGCAATAACTGTACATAATTAATAACAGTATAGTAAATTATGATTACAATTAATAAACTTTTTCAAAAGCAATTTTTGCGTTATCCATGCGGGATTTTCGCTTACACAATCTATTACATTATTGTTATCTAAAAAAAGGATTGCTATATTAAATAGCAACTGGTATATTATATATCAATATGTTCAATGAACATAAAAAAGGGAGGATAAAGATGTATTTCACTACTACAAGAAGAAAAACTAGAAAAGACAGGATACATATCCAATTCTTTGCACAAGCCTTAAAAAAAGACCTATCACAAGGAACTGTTTACAAGTATTCAGTTCAAAGATTCTGTGAAGCTGCAAATATCTGTCGCGGAACTTTTTACCGCAACTTTAAAAATTTGAATGATCTATTTAGTCAAGTACTGCAATTCGAAATCAATTCTTGCTTCAACAATCCCCAATCAAGTACTTTACATAAAAAAGCACACAACTTACTGATAGAAATTGAAACTAATGCCACCTACTATCGAAATGTACATTCTCTTGCCTCAAGTCAAATTCGAACACAAGTTGACCAAGCTCTTTTTCGTGAAATGCAAAAATTACTATTCAATAGTAATCTTTCTAATAAGCATATCCAAAGCATTTCAAGTTTGATTCTTATTCGAATTCTAGACTGGATTGCTCATGACTATCAGGACAATGTCATCACAGTTTATACTGACGTTGAATGCCTTTTTCTCCATCACATTAAAAAAAGTTGCTAGCAACGAATACTAGCAACTTTTTACATTAAGCATAAATTTTACGTTTTAAAATACCGACATAAGGTAAATTACGATATAAGCCGTTATAGTCAAGACCATACCCTACTAAAAATGCATCTGGAGCTTGAAAACCATAGTAATCAGCATGGAAATCAACTACTCTAGTTGTCGGCTTATCGAGCATCGCTACTACTTCAACACTAGCAGCACCGCGGTCCTTCATCACTTCACTTAAAGCTTGAAGCGTACGACCTGTATCAATAATATCTTCCATAAAAATTACCGGTTGATCTTTAACATCAGATTTTATATCTTGAGTGATCTTTACCTTGCCTGTTGATTCGGTACCGGCATAACTTGAAGCCTTAATTGGATCAACTGTCAATTTAAAGTTAAGTCGCTTGATCATGTCACTAGCAAAAATCATTGCCCCATTTAAAACGGGAATGACAATCGGCTGCTTGCCCTCATATTTTTGATTCAATTCAGCAGCCATCTCATCCATGCGCTTATCTAATTGTGCTTGATCAAACAAAATTTTCTCAATGTCGTTGTTCATTATCTGTCTACCCTTTGAATTCATAATTTTGTCATTGATAAGATTTTAACATGATTTAAGACTGAGTTAAAGCTATGAAGTACTAAAAGTAAATAATTTGTTTATTTATTGGCTACAATTAGCCTAAATTGTTCGGATTTTAACAAAAGTATTTCACTGAAATTAACCTTATTACGATTAGCATAATTATAATAAGGCTAATCGTAATTATGTTATAATCAAATAAAAGAAAGGAATAAATCTATGCAACATTTTGTCGGTAGAAATAATGAACTCAATGACCTCAATGCTAAATATCAGAGTCCTAACTTCGAGATGATCGTAATCTATGGCCGTAGACGAGTTGGTAAAACCGCCTTGATTAGTGAGTTTATTCAGAATAAACCTGCTATTTACTATCAAGGAATAGAATCAACAGGTGATATGAATCTCAAGAATTTATCAGAAAAAATCAACGATTTAAAAAATGATGATTTTAATACTGCATCCTACGCTGATTTTGAAAAAGCTTTTACAGAAGTGCAAAATATTGCTAATCATTTAGAACAAAAATTAGTCTTTGTCATCGATGAATATCCCTTTTTAGCCAGATCAGAACATTCTGTCAGCTCTATTCTTCAATACGTAATTGACCATGTCTATAAAAAATACAATAATGTCATGTTAATTCTTTGTGGGTCATCGATGTCATTCATGGAAAGACAGGTCCTGGGGTACAAGAGCCCACTTTATGGCAGAAAAACTGGGCAATTAAAACTAGAACCATTTGACTTATTTGAATCAGAAACAATGCTGCCTAGTGTTAATAAAAGCGACTTATTAGGTTACTATGGCATCACTGGTGGCATTCCTCAGTACTTGGCTTATATCAATCCCGAGATTTCATTGAGAGATAATATTAGACAAATGTTTTTCTCACCAGTTGCTCCTCTGCGTGATGAACCGAACGTTCTAATGCAGGAAGAAATGCGCAATCCAGCTACATATAATGCTATTCTCAAAACTATTGCTAATGGTTCCAATCACTACAACGATATTGTGCAAGCAACTGATATTACATCTAGCTCTCTTACACCCTATTTAAAAAATTTAATAGATATTGGCGTCATTCAAAAAAAGCAACCACTTTTTAATAAAAATAACCGCAAAGCTTACTATTATATTGTTGATGGTCTCTTTCGTTTCTGGTTCAAGTTTGTCGACGGTGAGACAGATTTAATTGTTAGAGGACAAGTTGATCGCTTATTAGACTATATTATGAGTGAATTACCCAGATTTTTAGGTCCAGTATTTGAACAAGCTAGTGGCGATTGGCTTTGGCGTCAAAATGATTTACCAATTGGCATTCGTACAATTGGTCAGTGGTGGGGCCCTAATCCAGCTAAAAAGCGTGAAGAAGAAATTGATATTGTTGCACCTGATTTCACTAATAATCAAGCTATTATCGGTGAATGTAAATGGCGAGCAAAAGATAAGATTAAACCGGAAATGATTGATACTTTAGTTGAAAGATCGTTCCTAGTACCCAAGATTAAACAAAGCTATCTTTACTTTTTTGCCAAAGAGGCAACGCCTGGTTTCAAAGCATATGCGCAAAAAAATAATGTCACAGTAATTGAATACCAACACTTTTTTGAATAAACATAAAAGCAGCATCCCAAAGCTTATACTCTAGGAATGCTGCTTTTTCTCTATATTTTCTTAATCATATGATCGTAAGTGCGGTCACCAATCGTCATCGACTTCTGCACTTCATAACCCTTATGCTTGTATAAAGCTTGCGCACGTGGATTTTCTTTGTCCACATTTAAGCTGATAATATGATAGCCATGAGCTAACGCTACTTGTTCTGCCTCGTCCATCAGACGACTAGCAATGTGTTCACCCCAATGGTCGGGATGTACAGCTAACGCATCAATATACCACTCGTGTGGCCAAGCTTCTTGATCATCAAAAATCACGGTTGAAATGGGTAAACCAGCATTTGCATAGTTATGACGCAGGACTACATCGATGATCTTCTGGTCCTTATAAGGATACATATCTAAAATTCCGGTCACCTTACCATGATCTTCAGCTACCCAAATTCGGCGGTATGAATAGCGATAATCCTCGGAAATGAACCCTAATTTCATTAAGCTATAGAATTGATCTTCTGGCAAAGATTCAATCGACTTCATCTGCATTTCATCAAAAATTTGTTTTAATATCGGATAAACAAAGGGAAAATCCGACTTTCTTGCTCGTCTAATAATCATTACTTTCTCCTTAAAAACTATTCATCATCATGATCATTTTCAAACAAATCAACATCATCGACTACATCGAACTTGATTGGGTTTTCTACTTGATTTTTTAACAGGTCAAATATAGTAGTTGCCTTCGGTTCCAGCAATTTGCAGTCATGCATTAAGCGATATAAGGCGAAGAGCTGCGTATAAGTGGCTCGAATCAACAGTCCATCCACCTGATAAGCCGCATCATTATCATCTACTTGCATTGAAGTAGTCAAAAAGTCGCGCATTTTTCTTTCCGCATAATCATTACCCATCATTTCTTTAAGTGCTAGATCCATGTCAGCGTAGGTACGTGATAGTTTAGTAATTCTCTCAAAATTGTAAGCCAAATCAACATTAATTAGTTCAACACTATCCTGGTCTATTTTGCCTTGGTTCTTGCTAATCTCACTAGCGAGGTCATCGATTGCCTCACCAAAGGCACCAAAAACATAATCAAGCGTTAGTTGAGTTTCTAACTGCTCCGGCTCCATCTCAACTAATTGAGCCGCATTTTGTGCATTCCAAGCAAAAGAAGGACTCAAAACTCTTCCTGGCGTTTGGAACAGGATCCCTAATAACCCTTGCTTAGCAGAGTACTGCACATTGATTGAACCAGGTTCAAAATCGCAACGTTGAGCCAAATTTTCTGCGGCAGATTGAATTTTAGGATATAGCTCAGCTACAATTCCTGAAGCATCACCCTGATTATTGTCAATGACGATTGAACCATTTTGCCAGGTATCATGTGGATTATTTTCATCTAAAACAGAGAAATTAGGATCTGCAGTAAAACCAGCATCAATATCTTGGTTAGGTAAATAAATTAGTGAGTGACCTAAAAAGTTGGTAATTGCATCTGCAGCTTGATCATCGCCGATCGAATCAATGTACGCTTGTAAACTATAGAGGTACCCATAGCCTAGCTTATTAATAATTTCAATTAAATCATTCTTGTCTTCGTTGTTGCTAGCTTGAACACAGCTACGCAGTTTTTGCCGCAAATCATTCAATGATCTTTCATTAGTGCTAGCTAGGTAGTTGTCAACGTCAGGGATACTGAGAGAAAAGCCAAAAATCAAACGATATAAGTAGTCTAGATCGGCACAATAAGCATCCCAATCATCATCACTAATTTGTCCTGCGGTGTCTTGTAAATCACGGGCAAAATTAAGGATAAACGAAATGGCTAAATGAGCCGCACATTGCTCTACACTCTCATTTTCAATCATTGTTGCAATCTTAGTACCTAGAATATCATTTCGAAAAATCATCACATCATTAGGCGACTGCAAATACACAATCAAATCATGTTGTGCTTCATCATACTCTATTCCAAAGGCACCTACAGGAATAAGATTATTTTGTACTAATAGCTCGCTAGCCTGACGAAATTTAGTAGCCAATTTTTCAGCCTCTGGTCGCTCGATTGGATCACCTATCAAATTGCTTGAATTATCACTATCAGTTTGCTCAACATTAGCAGATGCATCTTCTAACAAAGAAAAGTCAGGATCTGGCTTGAACAAGTATGAATCATTGGGGATCTCCATTGTCATATGATGAACTAAACGACCAATTGCTTCAGCATCATCAGTTGAGCGCTGGACTTCCTTAGAAATAGCCAATAAATACGCGTCTGGCAGCTCTGCCAATTTGCTTTCAGTCTGCGCTAATATATCTGCTCCATATAAGCCACTAGCAGTTAAAGCCTTTTGCAAATTTTCTCGTATTTCCACTATAGAGGTACCTGCTGTATCACGATAGTAATTATTAATCGTTTCATTTTTTCGCGTCAACCTATACCAAACGTTGTAAAGATAATCCACATCCTGACGTAATTGTGTAGAATCAAGTTCAGCACGTCGTTCAGGAGCTGTGGCATCAAAAAAACTACCTGCTAAACTAACAATAATTCCTTCACCGTTAGAAGCGTCATCTTGCTCAAGTAAATAATCATAAGTTTGATCATTTAAAAACATGCTCGGAATTATTAAATTGTTAGGCGTTTGTAGGTAAAGATAAAGATCGTCTTCATCAGAATCGAGTTCAGTATTCAAAGAATTAGGAACAATGCAGCCAAGACTGTAAATCCACTCAATTGCATTATTGACTTTGTTAATTACTTGTTTTAGTTTTGCATCTTCAGTCATGGAAAAAACCCCTTTATTATCAAAAAAGCCGTAAGCAATTACATTTTCACATATTTACGCCTTGATTGCATTCCTTTTGACAATCAAAAAAAAGATGAAGCATCAAATCCTCATCTTTTGTCTATTTCAACTCTTCAAAAAAGCCTTGCTTCTTCAAAATCTCTAAATATCGGTGAACTGCATCAGGCCAAGTTGGTAAAGGCTTAAAACCATTTTCAACCAGCTTACTCTTATCCAAGCGTGAGTTAAATGGCCGCACCGCTTTGGACAAACCATATTCTTCAGTCGTTACCGGTGTTACCTTGGTATCGTAGCCTGCTTGACGATAAATTTCTTTAGTAAAATCGTACCAAGAAATATAGCCTGTTTTAGTACCATTATCGTCAAAACCGCTAGCAGTCTCAGACAATTCGCTATTAGTCGTATGGTAATAACCGTATTTATCAGTTTCTATCATATCAACCAGCAAGCGTGCTAGATCAAAAGTATAAGTTGGCGTACCAATTTGGTCATTAACCACCTTAACTTCATCATGACTTTTGCCTACTTTAAGCATCGTTTTGATAAAATTATGACCATTAATGCTAAAAACCCAAGCGATTTTGAATTTACAAGGAACCCAGTAAAAATTGTGCATCCCCCGCCCCGATCGTCATCTCTCGAATTTCATTAAGTGAAAAACCCAGATATTTCAGTAGCAAAATCTGTTGCAATTTGGCAAAATCTTGATCTGTATATCGCCGCGCACCACTCTTAGTACGCGCAGCTGGTTTTAATAAATTCTTCTGGTCATAATAGCGAATCGTACGAATCGAGACATGCACTTTTTCCGCAAATTCGCCGCTTGTGTAGTATTTAGTCATGTTAATTATCTTTATGAAATACTAAACGTTAAAACTAGTCCAGTCAACTCAAACCAAGGTAGCATTTTTTACAGTCAACAACGCTAATAATCATACATCTCTTCATCTAATTGCTTATTCATTAGCTTCTTGATTTCATTAAAAGTATTAAGTAAAGTTTCAAGGTTATCCACAGCTTGTTTCACTAACTTTTGTAATTTTTGCTCATTTTCTATATATTTATAAGTTTACGAGATTGAGGGCATGCTTTCAAATAAATTCAATGGAACTTACTTTACATTTACTAACCCAACAGTTGATTATGTCCTAGAAATATTTTTATGTTATCAATTTGCTGCTGACATTGTCGAACCTTTATACTGATCCAATGCCGATTGCAAGTCTTTATCAGTGATTTTTACTTTTTGATCTTTTAACACTTGGCTAATTACATTTTTCATCACAGTAGAGTTTGCAGCCCATTTATTATAAAGCTCCTTAGTTAGTTCTGCCTTGCTACTTTCAAAATTTCCCTTATCTGGGTGTTTAACCATTTTTATTATTTCATATCCATTAGTGACTTTTACTGGCGTTTTGGTATATTCGCCATCCTTAAGCTTATATGCTGCATTTTTAAAAGTTGAATCTAAATTTTTATTTTCTTGATTAAATGCAGCTAATTTTCCGCCATCGCTACTTGTAGAACTATCTACAGAATACTTTTTAGCTAAGCTTGAAAAACTCTCACCATTATTTAGCTGCTCAATAACTTGTTCAGCTGTTGTTTTACTAGTAGTCAGAATATGCTGCACACTGACTGAAGGCTGATAATCTTTCCATGCTGCCTTCAATTGTTTATCCGTCGGCTTAATTTGAGATTCCAAAGCAATTCGACTAAGTAAATTGATTTGAATCATTCTTTTAAAAGATGCTTTAGTATATGCACCCTGGGCTAAAAAGTTATCGAATTGTGAACCATAACGTTCCTTATAGTTGCTGTACTCAGTATTGACTTTTTTAACATCCAATTTTTTACCATATTGTGCTTTTAAAGCATCATAAATTAATAAATTAGCTAAAATGGTCTTACTTGAGGGGGACGATTTAAGTTCTTTATAAAATTCTTCTTGAGTAACTTTCTTATCTTTCCCATATTGTGCAACTTCAGCATTATTTGATGTAGAGCATCCAGCCAAGCCCAACAAAGAAAAAACAGTTGCAGTCATCATTAAATTTTTTAATAATTTATCCATCTTGTCTGCTCCAAAAAATATATCATTAAATTATTAAAAGTATTAAAGCAGATTTTAACTTTAATTTCAACTAAATTATAAAATAACAAATAATAAGCTATACAATTTTAAAATCATTTTTTTCTTTTTGATGTTATTTTCAGAATTAATAAGTCTTCTTGAGATTAAAATTATTTTTCATTTATTAATCAAAATAAAAAAATTAGTATGAAATTTCTGTTGCTTTTTATGATCTTTCTCAATATAATATTTGATTAATATTAGTAATATTAAATTGAAATAAAAATTATTAATATTAATTAAAAATTAAAGCCTTATTATTAATTATTTTGGAGGGCTATTTTATGAAGAGAAATAAATATGCAGGGGTATTGGTTTGTGCTGCTACCCTATCTGTCGTATCTGTGTTTGCCACTGCCGAACAACAAGTTAAGGCTAGTGTTGAAAGTCAAACCAAAACTGTTGCAAAAAGTACTCAAGCAGCAGAATCTGCTACAACCGGTTTAACTAACAAAGCAATTGAAGCACAATTAGCAGCAAAAGGAGTTAATCTTAAGCACTTAACTCCTAAGCAAAAGCAAGACGTATACGTTGATGTGATTGTTCAATTGTCAGCTGCACCAGCTGCTACTAATGGCTCAGTAAGTGCTAATTCAAGCAGCGCAGAAATTGAGCAAGCTTCCAAAGAAGTAATTGCCAATCAAGCTTCTATTAAGGAAAAAGTTAAAGCTATTACTAACCAAGCAATTGGTAAAAGTTACGGTTACGTAGTTAATGGATTTGCTACCAAGGCAAAAGTAAAAGATATTCAAAAATTAAGAAATATTCCTGGCGTTAAATCTGTAACTTTAGCCAAAGTTTATTACGCTAATGACTCTTCAGCCGATGATATGGCTAACGTTTCAACCGTTTGGAACAATTATAAATACAAAGGTGAAGGTACTGTTGTTTCTATCATTGATACTGGTATCGATCCGAACCATAAGGATTTGCGCTTAAGTGATGATTCCAAGGCAAAATTGACCAAAGATAAAGTTAATGCCTTTACTAAAGAAACTGGTTATGGTCGTTACTTTACTGATAAAGTACCATACGGTCACAATTATTCAGACAATAATGACAATATTACCGATGATAATCCTAGCGAACAACACGGAATGCACGTTGCTGGTATTGTTGCTGCCAACGGTACTGCTGCTAACTCTGTTAACTCCGTTGTTGGCGTTGCTCCAGAAGCTCAGTTATTAGCTATGAAAGCTTTTTCTAATTCAGATAGCTCAGCTTCTACTGATTCTACTAGTATCATTGGCGCAATCGACGACTCTGCTAAGCTTGGCGCTGATGTCTTAAACATGTCATTAGGTTCAGTTTCTGGTCAACAAAATGAAGATGACCCAGAAGTTGCTGCTGTTGAACGTGCTACTAAAAAAGGTACTGCAGCCGTAATTTCTGCTGGTAACTCCGGTACTTCAAATTCAGAAACTGAAGGTGTTAATAAAGCTTACTACGGTAACCCTGACATGGAAACTCTTGGTAGTCCCGGTACTGCAAGAAGTGCAACAACTGTTGCTTCTGCTGAAAATACTAAGGCTACTACTGATGGAGTGACTATTACATCTGCCGATGGTAAAACTACTATTGTAAATCCAGAAGCTACTCAACTTTCAGAAGGTACTGATCGTGCTTTCTTTAATGATAAAAAATTTTACGTCGTAAAAGACAAGAATGACAAATTAGGCACAGGTGCTGCCAAACAATATACTTCTGCTGTGAAAGGTAAAATTGCAATCGTCAAACGTGGTGATCTTACTTTTACTGATAAGCAGAAATACGCCCAAGAAGCCGGTGCTGCTGGTTTAATAATTGTTAACAATAAACCTGGCGATATGACTGGTATGTCACTTACTGCTGGCTTCCCTACTGCCGGTTTATCAGCCTCAGCAGGAGAAGAATTAGTAAAATACGTTGAAGCCCATCCTGATGAAGCATTGAAAGTAAGCATTGTTGTCCAGGCTTTGAATAACTCTGCTCGTCAAACAGACTTAATGTCTGATTTCACTTCATATGGTCCTGCTTCTAACTTAGCATTTAAGCCAGATATCTCGGCACCTGGTGGACATATCTGGTCCACTCAAAACAACAATGGTTACACTAACATGTCTGGTACTTCAATGGCTTCTCCATTTATTGCTGGTACCCAAGCACTTGTTAGTCAAACAATGAATGACAAGAATGGTGCTTTCTACACAACTTATCAAAAAATGAGTCCAGAAGAAAGAACTGCATTTATCAAAACTTTAGAAATGAATACTGCAAGTATTCAACCTGATATCAGCCATGATAATGTTATCGTTTCTCCACGTAGACAAGGTGCTGGTTTTATCAACGCCCAAGCTACTATCCAAGCTCTAGCTAAAAATCCTTCAACTGTAGTCAGCAGTAATGGCTATCCTGGTGTAGAACTCAAGAGTTTTAAAAATAGAAATCTTAAATTCCAAGTTAAATTTACTAATCGTACTAATAAACCTTTAACTTACAAATTAGCAAATAATGGTAAAGATTCTGATGTTTACACCTCTGCTACTGATGGCTCCGCAGTTTTATATGATAAGAAGATTGACGGAGCTTCAATTAAAGCTAGTGGTGACGTTGTAGTTCCTGCAAATTCTACTAAGGAACTCACTTTAACTCTGACTTTACCTGCTAACTTTAATGAAAATCAATATGTTGAAGGTTTCCTAACATTTAATGGATCAGACTCCTCACAATTACGTCTCCCATATATGGGCTTCTTTGGTGATTGGGCAAGTTCAGATCTTCCAATCTTTGCTAGTCTTAATGATCCAGATGTATTCCAACCTGACAATAATATGTTTGGTACTTTAGTAACTGTAGGTAACAGTGCTGATAATACTAACCCAGGCTTAAGTAGAGATGCCTCTGGCAACTTACGTTTTGATCCTTCAAAATTTGCAATCTCTAATGCTAAAAATGCACAATACAAATGGTTTAAGCCTACTTACTACTTGTATAGAAATGCTAACAACGTTAAGATCCAAATTTTGGATAAGAATGGTAAAGTAATCAATACTTTAGCCTCTTTGAGTAATGCAACCAAGACTTACTATGAGTCACAAGAGCAAAGCTATACTTACTTTAACGACGCTCCTTCTTGGGATGGTACATACTTCGATCAGCAAGCTAACAAGACTGTTAATGCTCCTGACGGAAACTATACTTATAGAATTTCTGCAACCGTTAACGGAACAAATACTGAACAACATTATGATATCCCAGTTAAAGTTGACAGTGTTGCACCTGTGGTAAAGAACCTTAAATTAGAATCAAGCAAGATCAAAGATGCTAAAGGACAAGAACAAACTCGTTATTACTTGTCTGCAGAAGCAAAAGATGAACTTAGTGGTTTAAGTGGTGAAGTAAACGTTTCTGTCAATGGTGTCTTAGGTCAACTAGAATATGATCCTACTGTTAAAGCGGATAAAGATGGGTTCAAGAAAGTTGAAATCGACTTATCTCCAGCTCAGGTAAAGGCACTTCAAGCAGGCACAAATAGCTTTTCTGTTGCATTATTCGATAATGCCGCAAATGCAGGTACTACTTCAGGTGAAGGCAATAAGCCAGGTGAAACCAGCTTCGGCTTAGTTCTTAGAAATGGTGGATTGCCAGACAAGATCTCATCACAAACTAAGAACTACAATGCAAAAAGTGGTACTTATGTATTCTCTGGTACTTACCCAAGTAAAATCTATGGAACTTACACTGATAAAGATGGTCATACTCATGACTTAAGCGTAGAAAGTGATGACAACAAGTTATTTACCGCAGAACTTCCACTTTCTCAAGACGATTACAAGACTACTATTGCTCTTTATGCTGATTCTGATCATAAGACTTTGCTTAAGAAACAAGACATTACTGTAAGCTTAGTCCCAGCTAAAGTTGAAAGCCTATCAGTTGATAAGAATGATACTTATGATGTAACCAAAGATAAATCAGCCACATTAGCCCAAACTTCTGAAAGCACTGCAAAACTTTCGGGTAAAGTAAGTGCTGACACTAAGACTTTAGTGATTAAACAAAAAGGTCAGAAAGATGTTCCAGTTGAACTTAACGCTGATCACACATTTAGTACTGAATTACCAGTAAGTTTTGGTGAAAATAGTTTTACTCTTGTTGCAACTGACGCTGACGGCAACTCATCTAGCGTAGTACAAACAATTAAATCTAGTGATCGTGGTAAAACTACTGTTTCAAGTAGTGATGTTACCTTCAATAACGGTATCAAGTGGGGTACTCGTAACGTTAATGCCAAGACTAAAAACTACAATCCTAAGACTGGTAAGTTAATCCTTACTGGTAAAGTAAAAAGACCAACTACCACTTTGCAAATTGGTGGTAAAAACGTAAAGATTAATTCAGATCAAACATTTAGAGTAGTACTAAACATTGGCACTCATGGCGCTAAGATCTTTTCAGCATTGATTGGTGATTCAACTGTTAGAGAAACTACTCAAGAGAGATTGAGCTTCTATGTAGACGCTGAAGCTCCTACTCTAAACTTAGACAGTGAAAACACTGTATACACTAATAAGGGTAAGTTTACGATTTCGGGTACTGTAAGTGATGACTATAAATTCTATGACTTGTCAATCAATGGTAATGACGTTGAAACTAGTTGGAGTGATGTTGATTACAATAGTAAAGAAGGTATCAAAAAGAACTTTAAGCACGAAGTTGATTTGAAGAAAGGTAAGAATACTTTCAACGTTAAAGTAACTGATTCCCAAGGGAATTCGAGTTCACAAGCATTAGTTGTCTACTATGAACCTGCTAAGACTTTAGCTGAGCCTAGCGTAGAACAAGTTGTTGCAAAAGATGGTAAATCCGCAACCCTTAAAGCAACTACTGATGAAGCTGAAGCTAAGGTAGTTTACAGCATTGATAATGGAAAAACATTCAATGATGTACCAGTCGATGGCTTTAAACTTACTAAAAACGGGACCGTACAATTCAAGACAGTTGATAAATATGGCAATGAATCCAAAATTAAGTCTGTAGAAGTTAAGGATCTTAATCAAGAAACTAAGCCTAGTGAAGATGAAGATTTAGCCAAGGCCAAGGAAGATCTTCAAGCTAAAGTTAATGCTGGCGAAAAGAAGGACTTAAGCAAATTTACTGATGAATCTAAGAAAAACTTTAATGAAGCTTTGAAGAAAGCTGAAGATGTCTTAGCTGACAAGAATGCTAAGTTGTCTGACCTTCAAGATGCTGCTAAGGCTTTAGATAAAGCTGAACAAGCATTAGCTGAAAAGCCTGCTGAACCATCCAAGGATGACAACAAGCCTAGCGAAGATAAAGAATTAGCTAAGGCTAAGGAAGATCTTCAAACTAAGGTTGATGCTGGTAAAAAGAAGGATCTTGATAAATACACTGATGAATCTAAGAAGAACTTTAACAATGCTTTAAAGAAGGCTGAAGATGTCTTAGCTGACAAGAATGCTAAATTGTCTGACCTTCAAGATGCTGCTAAGGATCTAGACAAGGCTGAACAAGCATTAGCTGAAAAGTCTACCCAGCCTTCTACTCCATTGCTTCCAGGAAATAATAATACTGCATCAAGCAGCAACCAACTTTGGGGCAATCAAACTGTAACTCCTGCTCACGATGAAAAAGACACCAAGAAAAATGACAACAAGAGTACAACAGAAGATGGCAAGGACACTAAAGTAATGTTCAAGTCAACTCTTTATACTAAAGACCTTAAAAAGACAAAGAGTTCTGCCAAAGCTTACAGTTTTCTTAATCTAGTTACCGAAGAAGGGAAACTTAAGGTTTACACATTTAGCGGTCAACACTTCTATAAGATTGTCGGCCAGGATGCATATATTCGTGTAAGAAATGTTACCGGTACTAAAGTGACATTGAAGAGAAATTCATTTGTTTACCAATCTAATGGTAAGAAAGCATCACATAAACTTCTCAAGAAAGGCACTACTATCACTGTTTACGGTGATCAATACAAGGCACTCAAACATTACAAGAAGTATGCTTACAGAGTCGGCGAAAGCAAATATATAAAGAGTGTCAACATTAACAAAGTCAATCTTGTAAAATAAAAATCTAAAAAATTATTTAGCTAGTTTTAGACATTTGCTCTAAATAAAAATCCTGCTAATTCAGTACATAATGTGTACTGGGATTTAGTAGGATTTTTTGATTTTGGGATTTTTATAAGTAAAGTTAAAAATTACACAGAAAGAACATCACATCTATCCATCAATAATATTTAAACTTGAACTAATTCCTAAACCAGTAGCTCTATTATTTAACATTAATTCAGCTTCAGTCCTAGTATGGAATACCGCCAGCTGCTTTTATACCAATTTGACCATCAGTGGCTTCAAACATTACCCTTACATCTTCAACTTTAGCAATCGTTGAACATGCGCCAAAAGGGAAACCAATTACTGTTACAGCTTTAATATTAGTACCTTTCAAAAGTTGACTAACGTGTCTTACTCAGCAGAGTTGACGCATACCGAATGAAACCTATATTGCTTTGCTTCTGCCACAACTCTATCAATTTCCTTTTCCGTAGCACTCGGAACTAACAAAGTATGATCAATATAATTATTTAAACCATTCATCTCCTTAGTTTGTTCTCATTACTGTAGAACTAGAGACTGTAAAATAGTTTGTGTAAGGATGAATGATTCCTTAAATTTATTTCTTTAAACATTAGAAAAAGGAGTTCCTTTCTCGTATGATTGGTTTGAACAAAAAAACACATACAGAAAGAAGAACTCCTTCATGAATGATTTTACCAAAGATTTTGCTCAAG
>NZ_PCZI01000089.1:0-255 GCF_002554085.1 Lactobacillus sp. UMNPBX1 | reverse complement strand
GAGCGCACGCCTGATAAGCGTGAGGTCGATGGTTCAAGTCCATTTAGGCCCATTGACATAACGAAGAAAAAGAGTTAAAGTTATGTCTGGCCGAAAATAAAATACTCTGGGGGCTTAGCTCAGTTGGGAGAGCACCTGCTTTGCACGCAGGAGGTCATCGGTTCGAACCCGTTAGCCTCCATTGATCCAGAAAAAGGATCAAAGAGCTAGTACATTGAAAACTGAATATAATCCAAGCAAAAAACCGAGACAATC
>NZ_PCZI01000088.1:0-263 GCF_002554085.1 Lactobacillus sp. UMNPBX1 | reverse complement strand
TGCGTTTGTGGTAAGCCTCAACCTTTGGAATCATCTGCTTGGAAATATTTGATACTTGAGCTGGACTATAATGACTGCCATACATTTTCTCAATCAAGTCAGCGATTTCTCTGGTAGTTACGCCTTTGGAGTAGAGCTTGATAATCGTGCTTTCCAAAACATCAGAGTGCTGCTTGTAGTCAGGCAGCGTGTGCTGATGAAATTGACTGTTGCGATCCCGAGGCACTTGCACTTCAATTGGGCCAAATTGCGTATCAACTTTG
>NZ_PCZI01000087.1:0-327 GCF_002554085.1 Lactobacillus sp. UMNPBX1 | reverse complement strand
CAAGAAAGTCTATTATTATGGCTTCAAGGTCCACGCAATAGTAAGCGATGATGGCTATCTGCTTAACTATGCAGTTACTAAAGCGTCAGTACATGATGCCAAAGAGACAGTAGAATTGATGATCGATGCTCATCCAGCCAACCATTATCTTTTAGGAGATGAAGGTTATTTAGGCAAAAATCTAGCTACTAATCTAAAGCGCATGGGATATGTGCTTTGGATGCCATATCGTAAAACTATGCAAGGAGCTAGAAGGCATAATGATCATCAATTGATGGCAATTAGAAGAAGCATTGAAAGCGACTTTTCTTTGCTTAGTTATTACAA
>NZ_PCZI01000086.1:0-349 GCF_002554085.1 Lactobacillus sp. UMNPBX1 | reverse complement strand
CCTTGACTTCATTACATTTATATTTTAACACTACTTGCACCAGGCGAGATTTCAATCTCAAAAAACCGCCCGGCCAAGCCGAGCGGTGGTTAAAGTAGCGCAAATCGTGCTATAATGTACCTGTAAAGGGTATTAGCGGGCAACAGTTAGGAGCGCCAGGCGATTTGCTTCAGCTCCTGCTACCGATGCACGGCACTGCATTGCGCCCCAAGCATACGCCGAAAAGGAATCAAAACGACCACCTCATAAGATCATCGCGTGCATAGGTAATTGCTCCTGTGCACGCTTTTATTATAGACAGATTGTAAAATATAAGTTGAACATTTAAGTGGACAAGAAAACCCATAAA
>NZ_PCZI01000085.1:0-352 GCF_002554085.1 Lactobacillus sp. UMNPBX1 | reverse complement strand
TGCATTAATTGCCAGTCAACCATTACTGTTCTATTAGATGATTCATTCTTTGTAGGCTGAAAATGTCCAACTTTTTCTTTGTAATTCCACGATTTATTGATAATAATACTTTGCTTTTCAAAGTCGAAATCTTCTGGAGTAAGTGCTAGTGCCTCTGCAAATCTCAATCCCGTCTTAGCAATTAGAAAAAAGAACCAATCCCAATTTAATTCTGCTTTTAAATCTAATGATCTTAATAAAGTTTGCAATTCATAAAGATTTAAAAACTTTATTTTCTTTGAACTAGGTTCACATCCTTTAATAATAGCTCTTCTTGTGGGATCAGTTTTTAAGAGGCCGTCATCTACTGCAT
>NZ_PCZI01000084.1:0-352 GCF_002554085.1 Lactobacillus sp. UMNPBX1 | reverse complement strand
TGCTTAGCAATCGCACTATTATCGGGGATTGGTTGGCTGCTTTGGTCCTTTAATTTGAAAACTAAGTGCGCAGTACCGTCCGGCAACTTTTCTTCCTGATAGGAAGTCTTAGGACAGAATTGTTGCATTAATTTACTTTGAACTTCCATATTACCGATGGTTAATACAGCGGTCGCCTTCTTTTTCCGTTTGAGGTAGTTTTTAACACTGCCGTATTGCCGTTCTGCGTGGCCCTTTTCACGTTGATGTTTATCGTGTTCCTCAACATAGTCTTTGAAATGTTCATCGTTCCATTGGTCGATTGCCGCTCGTGTTTTCGGTGATTCATCATATTGATTAAATTGAGTTTCGC
>NZ_PCZI01000083.1:0-354 GCF_002554085.1 Lactobacillus sp. UMNPBX1 | reverse complement strand
ATGGGAATAAAGCAATTAGCTGCTCGAATGGTTGGGGTTGATATTTTTGATTTAGATGCATGTAAAGTAAGTGGCATCATTGTAACGAATGTCCCTATTTATTCACCACGGGCAATCGCAGAAATGGGCGTCACACAGGCGATGTACTTGTTACGACGGATTGGTGAATTCGAACAACGCATGAGCCATGGCGACTTTCGGTGGAGCGATGACTTGATCAGTAATGAAATTTACAATTTAACCGTGGGAATTGTTGGCCTTGGTAATATTGGTGGGGCCACTGCTCAGATTTATAAAGCATTAGGCGCAAAAGTTCTTGCGTATGACCCATCGTATAATGTCGAATATGAACCA
>NZ_PCZI01000082.1:0-355 GCF_002554085.1 Lactobacillus sp. UMNPBX1 | reverse complement strand
AATTGAACGTTAAAGTTTGTTTCCAACTTTATTTCAGGACGTGCAGTATCATTCCAAGGCCAAATTCCAAAGGTTCCATAACCTAATCCAGCATCTGCTCCTGATAGAACTGCACGCCAAGCGGCTTTTCGAACGTCAAATGCACTATAGCGTTCTGGAACAGGACATTTCATTTTTGTCAGTCCTTCATAACAAAGTTCAGTGTCAATAATTGGGCCTCGATAATTTTGCTCATTTCGCAATGCCTGTGGAATCGTATAAGCACTTGCTTGGCCAGTATATCCATGTCCTGATTGATAGCCATAAAAGCTAATTTGATTAACAAATTCTTCAGGTAGATCATGACTTTCACCAT
>NZ_PCZI01000081.1:0-357 GCF_002554085.1 Lactobacillus sp. UMNPBX1 | reverse complement strand
GCACGCCTAAAAACATGTCCCCTGATCGTTGATAAAGCTGTACACTGATTTTGCCATCAACCACATAAAACTGAAACATGACATGGCAAGGTGGAAGTGCACTAGTCGGAACGTCTTCAGGATTCCAAGCGGTAACAATCATGCGGCGTGAATCTGGCGTTTCCTTAATTTGCTTGATCACATCGGCAATCTGATCAATAAATCCGCCTTCCCGCTTTTCCCAATGTCGCCACTGCGCACCATAGACATCGCCTAAGTTGCCATACTTCTTAGCAAAATCTTCATCATCCAAAATCCGTTGATCAAACTTTTTCATTTCTGCTTGATAAATCTTGTTAAACTCTGGATCACTTTGAC
>NZ_PCZI01000080.1:0-365 GCF_002554085.1 Lactobacillus sp. UMNPBX1 | reverse complement strand
TCATCAATCAAGAGTCACATGGGTGAAGCAGGATACACTGTTGAAGTTGATGGTAAGAAATATACTCCACAAGAAATTTCAGCAATGATTTTGCAATACCTTAAGAAATATGCTGAAGACTACATTGGTGATACTGTTACTCAAGCAGTTATTACTGTTCCTGCATACTTTAATGATGCTCAACGTCAAGCTACTAAGGATGCCGGTAAAATTGCGGGCCTTGATGTAAAGCGGATTATTAACGAACCTACTGCTTCATCCCTAGCATACGGTCTTGACAAGAAGGACAAAGATGAAAAGATCCTTGTTTATGACCTTGGTGGTGGTACATTCGATGTTTCCATCCTTGAATTAGGTGACGGTGT
>NZ_PCZI01000007.1:0-98422 GCF_002554085.1 Lactobacillus sp. UMNPBX1 | reverse complement strand
TATCCTGATTGAATAGAGCATTAGCCATATCTTTGGTAAAATCATTCATGAAGGAATCTCTTTTCTAGTATGTTTTTCGTTCAAATCAATCATACGGGAAAAGGATTCCTTTTTCTAATATTCAGGGAAATAAAATTAAGGAAATATTCATCCTTACACAAACTATTTTACGGTCTCTCTTTGTGGCTTTTTTTAGGAATACTGTTATATTTATTATATAGCAGTATTTTTTGTTTTATAAAAAAGAGGAAAAAGGATGTTAAAAGAAGGAACATATAGTGCCAGTGCACGCGGCATGGCAGGCTTTGTAGGTGTGACATTAACTGTAGCTGATAATAAAATTTCAACTGTAGATTTAGATTTATCTACGGAAACGCCGCAGTATGGTCAAAAAGCAGAAAAAACATTAAAGCAGGAAATTTTGGATAAACAATCTGCTGATATCGACGCTGTTACTGGTGCAACATTTACTTCCAATGGGGTTAAAGAGGCTACAAGCGAAGCCTTAAAACAGGCAAAGTAGGAGATAACTGTGCACGTTACTACATATTTCATCATTGCTGTAATTATTCTAGTAGTATTTTTGTTATTCAGATCAGAGCACAAGTTTGAATTCTTAAAGGCTGCAATTTTATTTGTCATTCAGCTGTGTTGTTCAACAATTAATTTCTTAATTTTCATGGTAATTGCGTATTTGATCATGAGTCAATGGGACCATGTTAATTTGGGAAACTTGTTTTTGCTGTTAGCAGCATTTGTTGTACTTTCAGGTGTTTTTGTTTATTGGGGGATGCGACTGGCTAGCAAAATTTTTAAGTTTTCGACAACTACACTCACTTTGGTAGAATATTATATTCAGTGGTCGTTAATATATGTTACAGTTTATCAAGCGATATTTAGTAACATAAAACATATTACTTCAATTACAAACTTCATCAGAGTAGGTAATTTTTTAGATCCAAATTTGTTTGTAGTTGTGATACTGCCATCATTCATTTCAGTTTGGATTGCGGTAATTCTTTACAAAAAGTCAATTAAGGCAATATAAAAAAGAGGCGTGAGCCTCTTTTTTGTTATTTTCTTTCTAAAATTTCATCCATCTTTTGGAAGAAGAGATCCTTATTGGCTTTAGTAACAAGGGTTACTTCTCTTCCTTTAGGATCCCGTACAAAGCTTCCTGCACTTAACCCATCAGTGATGACTCTTGCTTTAGCCGTTTCGGTTTCAACAACTTCTGGATATAGTGCGCTGATTGTAGTTAGCACATCCCAAAGGTAGAGTTCGGCTGATGGTATAGATACGATTAGACTATAGCCTTGTCCTATCAAGTCCATTGCAGGATATTTGCGTAAACTTGCCCAGTGCTGGCGCAACTCATCGTTAAGTGGTAATTCTTCCGTACTTTCTAATCCGACCATCTGAATTGGAATATTTGATTCAAATACGCGTTTAACTGCGTATGGATCCCAAAACGAGTTCCATTCTTGACTACCGTCAGCGTTAACCATAGCAACGTTGCCGTGCCCATCAAGAGAACCACCCATCCAATAAAGTTTTTCAATGTTTTTCTCAATGTCGGGATCGACATCTAAAGCGCGAGCTAGGTCAGTTAACGGACCTGTCATAACTAAAGCGATAGGCTCGTCTGCTTCTTTAATTTTTTCGACCATGTCTAAATGAGCAGGAAGCTTTGCCTGTTGCGTATCAATCTTGCCACTTTCATTGAGCATGGGAAGATAATTAAATGAATAAGTTGCCATCCGCCACTCGTGAGGAAATTGGTTGACTGCACGTGAGTTGGAACGAGCAATAGTCAAATCATCACCACGTAAGTTAAAAAGATCGGTCATTTTGCGACATGCTTCAACACTAGGATCAATGTAGCCGTCTGCATCAATTGCACCAACGCCTAAAAGTTTGATATCTGGTGCTTGTAGTAAGAGCAGATAAGATACTAAATCATCGATATTACCATCATGGTTAAAATAAATTTGTTTCATTGTTTATGCCTTTCTTAATATAGATACTTTTATTCTACCAAGATTTTAGTTGAAATGATCGGGAAGATGATTATTTTTACGATAAGCGTCTCTAGAATTTGGAGACCTCTTTTTGTGCTAAAATAAAAAAATGAATATTGAAACATTAAAAAAAGAATTTAGCGCTCGGGCAAATGAAGAAAAGGCCAATCATCTTGTTGGTTACATGCGAAATCAATTTCTATTCTATGGCCTACAAACACCAGAACGTAGGGCGATTTCTCATAATTTTTTGAAAGATGAAAAGAAGAAAAAAGAAGTTGACTGGAAGTTGCTAGACCAGGCATGGGATGAAGAACAACGCGAATTGCAATATTTTGCCTGTGATTATTTATTGGCAATGAAAAAGTATATTGTTTTTGATGATTTAGCTAAAATTGAGCGTTTTGTTAGAACAAAGCAATGGTGGGATACGATTGACTCATTAATCAAAATTTATGGCTATGTTGGCTTAACGGATAATCGAGTAGACGATCTAATGCTCAAGTGGTCGCAAGATCCAGATTTCTGGGTAAGAAGGGTCGCGATTGAGCATCAATTATTGCGTAAAAAGAAAATGAACACCGCGTTATTACAAAAAATTATTGAAAATAATCTTGATAGTCAGGAGTTTTTTATCAATAAGGCAATTGGCTGGGCTTTGCGTGATTACTCTAAGACCAATCCAGATTGGGTGCGTAACTTCATTGAACTGCATCGAGAGCATTTAGCTAAATTGAGTATTAAAGAAGGCAGTAAATATTTATAAAATAAAAAACTGATATTCAATGATTAAAGTCTGAATATCAGTTTTTTGCTATTAATAGTTTAATTAATCTAAGTCTTGACCGTTAGATTCGATAACTTTCTTGTACCAGAAGAATGAGTCCTTACGTGAACGAGCCAATGTACCTTCACCAGCATCGTTTTTATCAACGTAGATAAAGCCGTAGCGCTTATCCATTTGACCAGTACCTGCAGAAACAAGGTCAATACAGCCCCATGGTAAGTAGCCCATTAAGTTAACTCCATCGAGTTCAACTGCCTTTTCCATTTCTGAAATATGGTTTCTTAAGTAGTCAATTCTGTAGTCATCGTGAATTGACCCATCAGTTTCAACTTTATCGTAAGCTCCAAGACCATTTTCAACGATGAATAATGGTTTGTGATAACGGTCTTGCAATTGATTTAATGCAATTCTTAAGCCTTCTGGGTCAATTTCCCAGCCCCAATCGCTACGCTTTAAGGTTGGATTCTTAGCAACAGCTTTAGCCAAATCAGTTAATTCATCAGGTTTAACTTTTTCGCTAGAAACGGTAGTAGTCTGATAGTAGGAGAAGCCAACGTAGTCAACGGTGCCTTCCTTTAGGACAATTTTATCTTCATCAGTTATATCAGGACGATAGCCATTTCGTTCAATGTAGGCTTCAACTGCATTTGGATATTCACCAAAAACATGTACATCTGAGAACCAGTCACGGCGTTGCTACCATTTATCAGCTAAAAGGACATCATCACTTGATGGAGTGAGCGGACGTACAGGTGAGTAGTTAATCATACAACCGATTTGGAAATCAGGATTAATCTTGTGACCAATCTTAACAGCTAAGGCTGAAGCAACCAATTCATAGTGACCTGCTTGATACATGGCGGCTTCTTTATCTCTGTCAGTCATGCCATCTTTGAACAAAATGCCTGAGTTAGTAGCCATCAAGAAATCATTATTGAATGCAGACTGATTATCAATTTCGTTAAAGGTCATCCAGTACTTAACTTTATTCTTGTAGCGTTTGAAGCAAACTTCTGCAAAACGAACGAAGAAATCGATTACTTTTCGGTTGGTAAAACCACCATAGTTTTTAGCTAAATTAAAAGGCATTTCAAAGTGGGAGAGGGTAATAACGGGTTCAATGCCGTATTCATGACAAGTATCAAATAAATCGTCATAGAACTTTAAACCTTCCTCGTTAGGTTCGGCTTCATCACCATTAGGAAAGATTCTTGTCCAGGCAATTGAAGTTCTAAAAGCCTTGAAGCCCATTTCAGCCATTAATTTAATGTCTTCTTTGTAGTGATGATAAAAATCAATGGCTGAGTGATTAGGATAATTCTTGCCTTCAAGAACACCGTCAGTAATTTCACGTGGCCTAGTAGCTGAACCAACGGTCATTACATCAGCAACAGAAGTACCTTTTCCTCCTTCTTTCCAAGCACCTTCAAGTTGGTGGGCAGCAACTGCACCACCCCATAAAAAGTTTTTAGGCATTTTTGCTGAATACATTAAATTTTTCCTCACTTTCTTGTATGTAATTGGAAACGCTTACGAGAGCCATTTTGCCATAATTGATTTTTTTAATCAAGTAACACTTATTTGCCATTAACTGTTAAATCACCACGGTCATAGCGATTACGTGACTCAGAAATTTCAAAAGGTCGTCCGTCTTCAAGGAATGCCTTTTGCTGAATACATAAAACAGGATCATCATTTTTACATTCAAGATACTTCATATCATATGCATCAGATTTTTCAGCTGTAATAATGCGATCTGCTCGGCCGATCTTAAGCCCAAGATCATTTTGAATATAAGAGTAGATTGACTTGTGCAAAATATCTAGGGTGATACCGGGGATGCGGCTAACTGGCATAACGGTATATTCTAATTTAGCTGGCTTTTTATTTAAAATTCGTTGTCTAATAATATCGTAAACTTCGTCATCTTTTTCTAAACAAAGAGCTTTTCGTTCACTAATACTAGGTTTGCGAATGTTAAAGGCAATCACATTACTGGTTATTGCGAGAGCATTATTGACATGACGAGTAAAGCCGGTATGCTCATTGACATCAGAATTAAGAAAAATGTCGGGAATAGACTTGCTTGTAATAAAGGTCCCATGTCCCTTGACAGTCCGTATTAATTTTTTATTTTGTAAAATCTTTAAGGCGTGAACGATTGTGACCCGACTAGTTTGATATTTTTGGGCCAGTTCAAATTGTTCAGGTAGTTTTCTTGTATATTTTTTCTCAATAATATCTTCCCGGATTTAAAATTGAAGTGCAACACTAAGTGTTAAACAAAAAGGCCATGAAGACCTAAACTTGAAGTGACGAAAAATCAAGAAAGGAAGATCTTCATGACCAATTCAAATTCTAGCATTTCTAAACAATATCATCAATTAACTAGCGTACAACGTGGTCAGATTCAGGCAATGCTGGATTCTGGCATAACTTCCCGTACTGTCATCGCTCAAGAAGTTGGCTGTCATAAATCGACAATCAGTCGCGAAATCAAACGCGGAAGCGTCCTGCAAAGAGACAGCAGCTATGTCTTGTATGAGCACTATTACGCTGATACTGCACAAATTTATCATGAAAAGCGCCGCAGAAACTGCTATAAGCGTAATCCACTGCAACACTATGCCGTCTTTTTCAGAATGCTAAGCAGACGCTTTAAAGCCAAATTTGATGCCACCAGCATCGATGAATTTGTCGGTGAATTTCACAGGATTATGCCAAATTATCCATGTCCTAGCACGCCCACTGTCTATCGTTATATTGATCAAGGATTGCTGGATATAAGCAATATCGACCTGCCAATGAAGCTTAAAAGACGCAGAAACAAACGCCATCATAGTCATGGTGGCCATGCTCCGCATAAAAAGAATCTTGGCAATTCGATTGAACAGCGGCCTAAAGAAGTTGAAAACAGAAAAGTTCCCCTGCACTGGGAAGGCGATTTGGTTAAAGGTGTCAGACGTAAAAATCAACCTGCCTTAATGACACTGACTGAAAGAACCACTCGTTTTGAGGTTGTTATCAAAATTCCTGACTATCGGGCCAGTACTTGTCAAAGACTGCTTCAAAAGGAGATTGACAGACATCCTGCCTGGTTTAAATCAATCACGTTTGACAATGGCTCTGAGTTTGCGGATATGACCAAGATCAAGGGCTGCCAGATTTACTTTGCTCACCCATATTCTCCATGGGAAAGGGGCACCAATGAGAACTGCAATGGTCTTTTGCGTCAATTCTTCCCTAAGGGCAAGAGCATGAAAGACAAGTCAAAAGCTTATGTTCAACAGGCAACTGATGCCATTAACCACAAATATCGCCGAATCCTCCAATATCACACAGCAGAGGAACTCTTCAAGCAATATATTTCTTCATAGCCTAACTGTTGCACTTAATTTGACAATTCAGGTCAATAATATCTTTTTCTATATCATTGGCAATGTCTTGATAGCGACTCAAGATTCTGCCTCCTTTCTATTGTAAAGGAATAAATTACATATACATTCTAACAGTATTCATTTATTAATTGAAAGCGTTTGCTAAAAAATAATTTATTTTTTATGTTAAAGCATACGTATGCAAAGGACTTTGCTTAACATGCTGAG
This sequence comes from Lactobacillus sp. UMNPBX1, assembly GCF_002554085.1. Classification (NCBI taxonomy): domain Bacteria; kingdom Bacillati; phylum Bacillota; class Bacilli; order Lactobacillales; family Lactobacillaceae; genus Lactobacillus; species Lactobacillus sp. UMNPBX1. The sequence continues at coordinate 92,009 of NZ_PCZI01000007.1, read as the reverse complement.
GATATGTATTTGAAAATGCTTACAAAGGGTATATAATATTGGCTGTCAGGAGATAAAAGTATATATCTTTTGCTTGAGATGATTATATAAGCATGGTAAGACTAAGCCGTGCATGTATAATTTTTTGTTTACAAATCAATGAAAGCGTTTTATAATAATTGGTATAGATCAATAAAAGCTAATTAAACTATAAAATAAAAATTTCAGGAGGAAATTTATTATGGCTGAACAAACTATCATGTTAAATTGTAGTGCTGGTATGAGTACTTCACTCTTAGTAACTAAGATGCAAGCTGCTGCTAAGGAACAAGGTATTGATGCAGAAATCTTTGCTTGCCCAGCATCAGAAGCTGATGACAAGATGGCACAACAAGAAATCGATTGTGTACTTCTTGGGCCTCAAGTAAGTTACATGAAGGGTGACTTCGAAAACAAGGTTAAAGGTAAGGGTAAAGACGGTAAGGACATTCCTTTAGACGTAATTAATATGCAAGATTACGGCATGATGAATGGTGCTAACGTTTTGGCACAAGCTGAAAAATTGATCAAAGGTGAATAATTAATTAGCTAAAATAGCTAAGGAAAGTGAGACAGATTTTATGGCAGAAGAAAAGAAAACTCCAGAACAAAAAGAACAAGAAACTTTAATGGCTGCTATGGGTTTAATTGCCAATGGTGGTAATGCAAAGAGTTTAGCCTTTGAAGCAATTCGCTTGGCTAAAAAAGGCGATATTGCAGGTGCTCGTGAAAAGTTGAAGGAAAGTGACAAATCACTTCTTGAAGCTCACAATTCACAAACTGGCATGTTAACTAAAGAAGCGCAAGGCGACCACATGCATGTAACTTTGTTGGTAGTTCACTCTCAAGATCACTTGATGAATGCTATCACTTTTAGAGATTTAGCTGGAGAAATGGTTGATCTTTACGAAAAGCTGTATGAATCTGGCTCTCTTAAAAAAGAAGATAAGTAATCGCTGAAAATGAAAATAACTCCTGCGAATGCGGGAGTTATTTTTTTCGATAATTTTTGCCTGATTTGTGCTTAAATATAATTATTAGGCAAGAAATGAGACGAAGAAAGACCATAACTACAACACAATTAGAAGTAGTTATGGTCTTTTTGCTGCTGAGATGGCGATTTTAAGCTGCAATATTAGCTAAAACATTGTCACCCATTCGTCTTAATTCTTTCTTTGCGCCCATCTTTAATTGGAAATTGTAAAACATAGTTTGGAGTTTGCCGTGTTTCTCGCGGTCAAAGCTAAGCATGTCTTCAGAAAAGGTGATTTTTACGCCTTGATCGTTATCCTCAGTGACATATTTAATCACTAATTCCATTCGATCTGTCTTAAAATGAGCCCCATAGACCTTGTTTCTTTCGTAATCGGTTAATTCTACTTGGGCACCATCCACCTCGTATTTAGTACCTTTAGCAAGCGTTACCGGCATGTCATTACCACGAGCTTTTTTAATAGCAGGAATTAATTGTTCTTCAAGGTAATCAAAGAAGTCCTTAGCCTTGAAGTTGAATTGTTTAGTAATTGTAATCATACTTTTCCTTCTCTCATCTATATTACTTATGCTTTCATCATATCTTTTTAGAAAAATAGAGTCTAGCACTTTTTAGCTAGGCTCTACTTATAAATAAAAGTTTTAGTCTAAATCCTCACCATTTGAGGTGATAACTTTTTTATACCAGTAGAATGAATCTTTAGGATAACGCTTGAGTGAGCCATTGCCACGGTCATCACGATCAACATAGACAAAACCATAACGTTTCTTCATCTCACCAGTCCCATTTGAGACAAGATCGATTGCTGACCAGGTAGTGTATCCCATCAAATCGACACCATCAATTGTGACAGCATCCCGCATTGATTTGATCTGGTCTCGTAAGTAATCAATACGATAGTTATCATGAATTGATCCATCTTTTTCAAGGGTGTCAGCAGAACCTAAACCATTTTCTACTACCCATAGAGGCTTGTGGTAACGATCCCAGAGCTCATTTAGGCCGATTCGTAAAACATCTGGATCAGTTGCCCAGCCCCAAGCATTACTCTCAAGATATGGGTTAACTACACCACCAGCAGAAACATTACCGTTAGCTTTAGCATCAGCTTCATGAGTGGTTAAAACGTTTGAAGTATAGCAAGAAAAACTTAAGAAATCTGCTGGATATTTAGCGATTAATTCATAATCTTCTGGTGTATCATTAAGCTTAATCCCATCACGTTCATATTTCTTAAGACGATAGTTAGGGTAGCGGCCGCCAGTTTGAACATCACTGTAGAAGAGCATCTCTTGCTTGGCTTCCATCACTTTAAGTTGATCAGCAGGATCACAAGTGTAAGGGTAGTAGGCAGAATAAGCTAGCATTTGGCCAACACGGTTGTTGGGGTCAATTTCATGGGCTAATTTAACTACCTTAGCGCTAGCTAAGAATTGATTGTGAGCACCTTGAGCACGATTTTGTTCGCTACCATCGATTAAACCGCCACCCATATAAGGAGCCATGTCCATGGCGTTGATTTCGTTAAAAGTAAGCCAATATCTAACTTTGCCTTTGTAGTGCTTCATCACGATATCAGAGTAGTGAACGAAAGCATCGATTAAATGGCGATCTTTCCAGCCACCGTAGCGGGTAATTAAAGAAAGAGGTGTCTCATAGTGGGATAAAGTTACCAGTGGTTCAATGCCATACTTAGCACATTCATCAAATACTTTATCGTAAAAGGCTAATCCGTCTTCATTAGGTTGTTCGTCATCACCATTTGGCAAAATTCTGGACCAGTTCATTGATAGCCTGAAAACATCAAAGCCCATGTCGGCCATTAATTTAATATCTTCTTGATAGTGGTGATAAAAGTCCGTTCCTTGGTGGCTAGGGTAGTAGTAACCGTCTAAAATAGTTGGAACAGCACCTTCAGGCAGTTTGAAGTCTTTGCCCCAAACTAGGGGAGTAGCACCTGTTTCGCCATTTGGCTTTTTCCAAGTAACCTTACGTGGTTCAGTTGCTGAACCATTAGTTAAAACGTCAACGGCATTTAATCCTTTACCGCCTTCATCATATCCACCTTCATATTGGTTGGCAGCAGTAGCGCCGCCCCAAGTAAATTCTTTTGTAAATGACATATATTACCTCTAAAAACGATTATTATCTAACAATACATAATCACGGGTATCGTAACGATTCTTGCTGACAGAATATTCGACAGGTTGACCATTAGTAAGCCAAATAATCTGTTCTAATTCAAGAATAGGATCATCTTTTTTGGCATTTAAATATTTTTGATCATATTCGTCTGCTTTATTAGCACGAATCTTACGATAAGCGTGTCCAAATTTTAAATTAAGATTCTTATGGATGTAATCATAAATTGATTTATGCAAAATGTTTTCATCAAGATCAGGAATTAATTTAACCGGCATGTAAGTATGCTCAAGGGTAAGTGGTTTATCATTATAAAGTCTTAAACGAACAATATTATAAATCGGTTCTGTTTTTTTGATTTCAAGATTTCTTTGCATTTGTTCATCAGGAAACTCTACAGAGAAATGAATAATTTGACTCTTAATGGCATCTTTACCCATTTGATTTCTTAAACCAATGAATGCGTTAGCTGGAGCATCAACTTTTTCCTTAATTGGAATTTCTCCAGTAACGAAGGTGCCAAGTCCGGATTGTTTATAAACCAGACCCTGTCGTTCAAGACCATCAAATGCTTTTTTGACAGTTAAGCGACTGACATTAAATTCTTGAGCAAATGTCTCTTGATCGGGAAGAGGCTCTTGCTTATTGTAGATGCCTTGTTTAATTCTTTTTCTTAATTCATTTGCTACTTCTAGATATTTTGCCTTTGCCATGTTTTTCCATTCTATTTCTATATTAGATTTATATTTTTATTATATAGCAAAGTCTATACTTTAGTAAAAAAGAGACATTATTTTACTATTTTTATAGCCTAACAACGTCTCTTTTTATGAATTATTTCAAATCTTTAATACCTTGATCAATTGCATCATCACAGTCAATAGGGAGTCGTAAAACCATTTGACCATCGATTTCAATTCCTTTAGGGATTTGGATAACACCAGGGAAGTGATATCCATGATGAGCTTTGGTTTCATCATCTAAGTATACAGATACTTGACCATCGGCTTTGACGCCAATTTTATAATGATGACCGTCACGATCAAATTCATTTACAATTTTTTCTTCATTATTCAATTTTAAATACCTCTTTTATTATTTAGTTTCGTTTGCTTGTTCACGTTTAAGTAAGATATTGTCATACTTCTTAGCAAATGGCCAATAGATCAAAGTAGAAATTACTAGAGTACATGCTTGCCAAATGGCCATCTTCCAACCTCCGATTAGGAATCCGGAAATAACAGCTGGCGTAGTCCAAGGTGCAGCCATACCATTTAATGGTGGAACAATACCAAATCTGATTACGCAGTAAGTAGAGATAGCTACGACAATTGGAGTTAAGAAGAATGGAATTGCAAGGAATGGGTTCATAACGATAGGCATACCGAAGAGGAATGGTTCGTTAATGTTGAAGATACCAGGTACTAATTCCAATTTACCTAATGATTTCATTTGTGCTGATTTAGCAGCAATTAAGATGAAGATAACTAAACCGATAGTAATACCAGAACCGGTTAAGTTAATAAAGTTGTTGTAGAATTCGTTAGTAACAACGTGAGCACCGTTGGCAATAGTTAATTTGCCGGCTCTGTATAATTGAGCGTTGTCAAATGAGTTTGCTTGAAGAAGTGAACCAGCAATGGAACCAACAATCAAACCACCGTGAACACCGAAGAACCAGAAGAATGGCACTAAGAAAGCGATAACAACTGCACCACCAAATGAATCTGATACACCTTGTAATGGTGATTGAATGGTTTTGTATACCCATTGTAAGAAGTCAGTGTGTGCAAAGTTATTAAATGCACCGAAGATAAGCATAGTAACAATTAAGATTACACCAGCTGGAATCATAGCAGTAAATTGGTTAGATACTGCAGGTGGAACTTGCTTAGGAAGCTTAATAGTCCAACCAGCTTTCATCATTGCTGAGTAAGCCCAACCAACAATCAAACCTACGATAATGGCAGCGATCATACCGTCACCACCAAGCCAATTGATGTTGATAACACCAGTTACAGGAGCTTCCAAAAATGTTTGTAAAGCATGAGGTAACTTATCAATATTTTCAGCAACCACCTTGCCGCTCATTTGACCGTTATTGATACCGGAAGTTAAAGCGGCTTTTAATGGGCTGTCGATTGCTAAAGTTTGGAGCATTAAGAAGGAAGCACATGCAGTAAGCCCACCAGCTAATGGTTCATAGCCTTCATTTTTAACATAAATATAAGCAATACCAATTGAGCCCCAAAGTGCCATAACGTTAAAAGTTGTGGTGTAGGCTTGATTGAAAATTGCCCCCAACCAGAAGCATTAATTGCATTAGCCACTGCTGGAATAGGGATGTTGGATAAAATTAAGAAAATAGAACCAACAATAATGAATGGCAAAGTATAGATCATACCATTCTGTAAAGCAACAATAGCTTTAGTATTAACAAATTTCATAATGGGTGGCAGAATTTTGCTGTTCACAAAATTACTGAACCCAGATTGTTTTTGATCAGTCATTATAATTCATCTCCATTATCTTTAAGTACCTTTTGAAACCAATAGAATGATTTCTTAGGCACACGTTTTAAATCTTTTAAATCGTGGTTTGATCTGTTGACGTAAATAGCACCGTAGCGCTTTTCCATATCAGCATGAGAGCTTGGAATATCGATTAAGCCCCAGCCGAGATAGCCAAGAACCTTAGCACCATCATCAAAAATGGCATCCTTCATGGCTTTAATGTGATCGCGATGATATGCAATTCTCTCATCATCTTCGATCATATTCTTGCCATCCCATGTTTCTTTAAGACCAATCCCATTTTCAATAGGGAAAATAGGAATACGGTAGTAGTTATACATGGTAGTGATTGCATTTCTGAAGCCAAGTGGATCGATTGCCCAGCCCCAATCGTTAGTTTTTACGTATTTGGCTTCTACGCCGCCTTGGTTAAGGTAGCGGTTAGGAGCCTCACCGGCAGGAATTTTGTCACTTGATAATACCCATGATGAGTAATATGAAAAGGCAAGGAAGTCAGCTTTAGCTTTTTTCATAATTTCTTTGTCTTCATCAGTGATATCCATGTTGATGTGATGGTTCTTGGCATATTGCATTACTTCTGGTGAGTAACCACGACCAGTATCAGCATCATAAATATTGAAGTTTAAAAATTCTTGAACTTGTTTGGCAGACCAAATATCTTTAGGTTTGCTGGTAGCTGGATAAATTTGTTGGTAGGCAAGCATACCGCCAATTTTTACATCAGAATAATTTTCGTGGATGTAATTAGCTAATTGAATGTGACACATCATCGTATGGTGGAAGATGGTGTACATATCATCTAAGCTCTTTTCACCATGTTCATAACCTGAAATATTGAAAACTTCATCTTGGAAGTAAAGGTTATGTTCATTGAAAACGATCCAATACTTTACCCGGTCACCGAAGTGATCAATCATCTTTTTACCAAAGCGAACGAACGCGTCAACTACATGCGGTGACATAAAGCCATTGTATTTCTTAGCTAAATTCAGTGGCATGTCGAAATGGTAAAGACAAATCATTGGTTCAATGCCACGTTTAAGCATCGCATTGATTAAACGATCATAAAAGTCGATACCTTTTTCGTTGAAGTCGCCGTCGCCATCAGGACATACACGTGACCATGAAATTTGAATTCGATACATGTTCAGGTGCATATCTTTCATTAAGTCGAGGTCTTCATCGTATCTATGATATTCATCAATTGCTACATGCCAATCAGTTGTTTTGTCAGTAGCAGGGCGAACATCATAAACGGAGAGACCTTTGCCATCTTCATTCCAAGCACCTTCAGTTTGCATACTTGAAACTGAGTTACCCCAGAAAAAGGTGGATGGCAATTTGCGCTTTTCAGTCATCTATTTCCTCTCTTCCTCTGTAAGCACTTTCATTTATCTACATAAATAAGTATATCAGATTAATAATGAAAATAAAGATCTAATTAGTTAAAAATCTATACTTTTACTTTACATAAAGAAAAAAGCCCATTTATATAGGCTTGTAGAAAGATTATTTTAGATAAAATAACAATTATAGTTTGATTAATTTTGATGCTTTTGCTCGAAATTAGCAACTGCTCCACGCAAGTTGGCATCGCTTTTTAGTGAACAGAGGGCAATGACAGGCTTTAAGGTATGTAAGTCTGAATTTGCTTCAATTTGATCAATTTCTTTGTTTAGGAGAGGAATTAACTCAGGGTTGTTAGAAATGCCACCACCTAGAACTATTTTTTCAGGATCAAAGCTGTGTTGAATATTGTAGATGGCAACTGCCAGGGAATGAATTAGAGTAGAGCGGACATCGCTTGCAACGGGATCATCTTGATCAGCTAAGGCAAAAACGGTTTTACCATCAAGATTTTTACCGGTTCTTTCATTATAATGGTTAGCCATTGTAACCGGAGAAGCAAGTTCGCTTAAAGTATGTGTTCCCATTAGCATGTAGCCAAATTCACCGCCAAAAAGATGAGCCCCGTGCCAAACTTTTTGATTAATAATTAAGGCTCCACCAATTCCGGTACCGATAACAAAAAAGGCCATTGAATTGCAACCTTTTCCAGCACCAGCAGCTAATTCACCTAAGGCAGCAGAGTTAGCATCATTTTCGATAGATACAGGTAATTCAAATCTTTTTTCTAATTCGTCAACAATCTTAAAATTATGGATGTAAGGCAAGGCAGATGAGCCACCAATGATTCCAGTCTTTTGATCAACGGCACCGGGTGAGGAGATAGCTACTCCTTCGATTTTAGTATCTTGTTTGATTTTATTAATTTCTGCTGTTAAAACATCATAAAAGCCATTTAAATCCTTAGGAGTATCAACTGCATGGTTATTTTGTAATTTGCCATCTTTCCAAGTTGCGAGTTTAATCGTTGTACCACCAATATCAATTGCTGCTAAATTCATTATGTATTCACCTCATAAAAATCTATACTTTTTACCACCATCATAATTATTCATGAAAACGTTGTCAATAAAATCTTGAATGCTAAAATAGGCATGTAAAGTAAAAACGGAGGCATATATGGTTAATTCAATTTTTACAAATCGGAGAGCTGTTAGAAACTTTAGCAGTGAATAGACGATGAGATTAAGAGTCTAATTGCTGCTTTTCAAACGACTCCTTGTGGAATGCATCAGACAGATGTAATGAGCTTGGTGGTTGTTAAAGATGAAGCATTGCGCGACAAGATTGAGACGAAGACCGATAATGCGTGTTATCATGCCCCAGTATTATTTATAATTAATACTAAAAAAGACAGCATGTTTGGCGAGCGGTATGCATCCTGTGGTGCAGAGAACATTATGCTTGAGGCGACAGACTTAGATCTTGGCTCAGTTTATGTAATGGGCGGCGCAGCTAGATTAAATGATGACAGCGAATTGCAGAAGGAGCTGGGGATTGATCCTGCCTTTCAGACGAGTGTCATCGTGCCGGTTGGCAAGATTGGAGAAAAACCGGAAGCAACGGATCGTTCAAATCGTTATCAAGTTACAATTTATTAATTAAAAAGAGCTAATGTGAAAATTAGCTCTTTTTTTGTTTAAACAGCGGTTAAAGAGGGAGGTTTTGTGTGATAATAGACATAAGAAATAACAAATGGAGCTATTTATGAATAGAAAAATTTTTGTAGGTATTGCTGCAGTCACTTTAGCTGTGACTTTGACGGGTTGTAGTCAAGTACATTTTGGTAAAGATGCAGTGACGATTGGTGAAGTAAAACAAAATAAGAAAACAGTAAACGTAAAAAAGGCTAAATCTGCCAAGGTACAGTCTTCAAGTTCCAAGAAGATTAAGCCTAAAAAAGACTCGAAAAAGAAAATCAAAGAGAATAAGAAAAATAAGACTAAAAAGTCGGCTGTTGTAATTTGGAATACAGCTAAGACAGCCAAGTTAAAGACTGCAGTCAATAACTGGGGTAAAAAGTCCGGTCAGACCTATCAGTTTTATGATGGGAAAAAGAATTTAAAGACCAAAAAGGGTGCAACTTATCCTGGAGTGCTAGCAACTAATCGGTTTGTTTTGAATGAAAAGTCAATTAAGATAGGCTACAGTCCAACGGGCAAGGCAAAATATGATTATAATGTGCTGGCAATAGCTAATGATGACTTTAAATCTTGGCACAATACTTACTTATTCTGCCTTAAAACTAACAAACCAATTATCTTGCTTGATCAATCTAAGAATGGTAATCCAATTATAGTTAAAGTAGTCAAAGATACATCTTTGAATAAAATCTTTAGTCAATTAGTAAAATAAAGATTAAATGAGTAAGCAAAAAAGCATGAGAAAATTAATTCTCATGCTTTTTTTGAAATTGTACTCGGTTAACTCGAAATTAATCGTGATCAACATCGTCTGGGAAGAAGGCAAGACGTTCACCATCGCCAAGTTCTTCTTCGATTTCAAGTAAGCGGTTGTACTTTTCAACACGTTCTGAACGAGCTGGAGCACCGGTCTTAAGTTGACCACCGTTAACAGCAACAGCTAAGTCAGCGATAAAGGTGTCACCAGTTTCACCTGAACGGTGAGAAATCATAGTGTTGTAACCGTTCTTACGTGAAAGACGGATAGTTTCAAGGGTTTCAGTAACAGTACCGATTTGGTTCAACTTGATAAGTGAAGCGTTACCAGCACCTTCCTTGATAGCCTTAGTCAAAAGTGCAGGGTTAGTACAAATGAAGTCGTCAAGAACGATTTGGATACGGTCCTTGTGGCTCTTAGTGAACTTAACCATACCGTCAACATCGTTTTCGTCGTATGGGTCTTCCATAGAAATTAATTCTGGGAATTCGTCCAAAAGCTTGTCGTAGTAATCTGCTAATTCTTCATCAGTAAGAACCTTACCTTCAAGGTGGTACTTGTGATCATCCTTGTTGTAGAAGTATGAAGCAGCACAGTCACATGCAATAGCGATATCTTCACCTGGCTTGTAACCAGCCTTGATGATTGATTCGTGAAGAGCCTTCAAAGCTTCTTCTGAGTTCTTCATGTTAGGAGCGAAACCACCTTCGTCACCTAAACCAGTTTCGTAACCCATGTCTTCAAGAACCTTCTTCAAGGTGTGGTATACGTTAACGATCTTTTCGAAACCGTCACGGAATGAAGTCTTAGCAACTGGAGTGATCATGAATTCTTGAATGTCGATACCGTTGTCAGCGTGTTCACCACCGTTGATAACGTTGTGGAAAGTTTGTGGCATTTCAAGATCAGTACCGCCAAGGTATCTGTACAATGGAAGGTGAGCATCGTTAGCAGCTGCAACTGCAACAGCCATAGATACACCTAAGATAGCGTTGGCACCAAGACGACCCTTGTTTGGAGTACCGTCTAAGTCAATCATGGTCTTGTCAATCTTTGGTTGGTTGTATGGGTCCATACCCTTAAGAGCATCGTTAATTTCAGTGTTAACGTTGTTAACAGCCTTTGAAACACCCTTACCACCAAGACGTGAACCACCGTCACGTAATTCAACAGCTTCGTTTTCACCAGTTGAAGCACCTGATGGAACTTCAGCCTTACCTACGACACCGTTTGAAAGAGTAACGTGAACTTCAACAGTTGGGTTACCACGTGAGTCGAAAATTTCAAGTGCGTGTACATTTTCAATAACTGATTTGAGCATTAATAAACCTCCTCAAAAATTATGGTATGTTTTTCATACCATACGGAACAATTTTTGCTCCGCTTTACATCTCAAATTTTAGCCTAACTTTGTGACGGTGTAAACATATGAAAGCGGTTTACATTTTAAAAATTAGTAAAGCAGCCTAAAAAACTCTATATCAAAGGACTATAATATATGTATTAAAATAAATACAAAAAATAAGGAATCTAAAATGGAAAATATTAAATTAATTGTTGACTCAAGTGCCAATATGAATAATGATCCGGCGCGTAATTTGGAAGTAGTGCCTCTGACAATTTCTTTTGGTGGTAAGGACTACCTTGATAATCAAGATTTGAATATGAAGGAATTTTTGTCCAATATGAACCAAAATAATGTGGCAGGCAAAACAACTTGTCCAAGTATTCAAGCATGGCTTGACGCACTTGAAGGAACAGAAAAAGCGATTATCGTCACAATGACCAGCGGGATGAGTGGCACTTTTTCTTCAGCCCTTCAGGCAAAAGCAATGTATGAGGAAAAACATCCCTTGAGTAAAATTATAGTAGTTGATTCAAGAAGTGCGGGACCTGAGCTAGCAATCATAGTCCATGGTATTGAGAAAATGCTGCAAGGTGAAATGCGCTTTGTAGATCTAGAAGAAGCAATTGCTAAGTTTAGAATGCAGACTCATTTGCTTTTTGTTTTGCAATCACTACATAATTTATCTTTAAACGGTCGTGTTTCACCAGCTGTAGCCAAAATCGCAGGTTTGCTCAAAATCAACTTGATCGGAACAGCAAGTAAAGAAGGAAAACTTGAGCCACTTACTAAGGCTCGTGGAATGAAAAAGGCCATCCGTGAAATTATCAAGTATATGAAGGAAGATAATTATCACGGTGGCGAAGTGATAATCGATCATTGCGAAAATGAAAAAGATGCAGAAATAATTAAAAATAAAATATTGGAGGAATACCCTGAAGCTCAAATTACTATTCGTCCAATGCATGGTTTATGTAGTTTCTATGCTGAAGAAGGCGGCATTATGGTAGGCTTTCATGAATAAAAAAAGGATCACGCTCAAGTGCTGAACGTGATCCTTTTTAAATCGCTAAAAATAGTTGCTGCGAAATACTGAAACAAACGATTGCTAAACTAGTAGCACCAAGAACATCAGAAGGATAGTGGGCCTTTAAACTTAAACGAGAGAAAATTACCATTGCCCAAATAGCTACTACGGCAATAACAAATCCGGTTCCAAGATCTTTGGCAAATAGTTGTAGTACGATTAAGCCCATGGTTGTGGCACCTAAAACATGACCGCTGGGAAAGCTATAGCCATCTTCTTTATCGGAATGTAATAATGGTCGCTTGCGCCGAATAAGTTTTTTTAGAATAATACCAGAAATGTCAGCAAATCCTAGAGTTCCTAATACCCAAAGAGCGGTTAGATTTCGTTCTTCGTTTAAAAGTAGGCCTGCTAATAATACATCCCAAACGACCATTAGTTTAGGATCATTAATAAAAGCGATAACCTGCCAGCTGTAGCCATCATGACGTTTGACCAATTGGTGGTGAAGCCAGTGATCAAATAGATTGAAACGACGTGAATTTTTGATATTAAAAATAAGCCAGAGCAAAACTGCCGCAGACAGTAGCAGTACAAAATAATTATTCATTAATAAAAAAATCCCCAATTACTATATAAGTACAATCTATTTTAACCGGAAAAACAAAAATAATGCTAATCTTTAAATAAAATTAACATTATTTTTCAATTATTTAGTTTTGGTGATTAAATGTTGGTTTAGTTAACATATCATACTTGATTAATTCCTTAGCATCGAGGTCTTCTTTGTTTATGTCAACGACATTAATTTGCTGATTAGTATAAGTAGTGTAATAGAAAATCCCCTTGTCAAGGTTGGTACCATCAGAGTAAATAGTGTATTCAAATGAATTAGGGCCAACTTGATCAAGTCCTTTTTGTTGTTCAACAGAATGCAAAATATGGAAGTAATTGTCTACGTTTTCTTCCTCACTTTTACCAACAGGAGCGTTGAACTTGTTAAAAGCTACACGAACAAAGCGCGATTCTGAATCCATCCCACCTGGCAAATTGCGTGAACCAAGCCCACGGCTGTAGCCATTCATATTGACCTCTTTTGAAAAGTTGTTCTTAGGCATTGCAGGTGAAACATCAGCATAATTATTTAAATTAAATAATTGACATGAAAACTGAGGATTGTTAGTCAGGCAACCGACAGGATTATCATAAACGTGCATTCCATCTTTATCGGTTTCAACGACAATTGAAACACCTGTCTTATCGGCAATTAACCAATGAAGTGGGGATGCCTGCATCTTGTCAGAGAAATTAAGGTTAACAATGTTGATCTTTTTAAGTAATACCTTAGCATCCGCTACAGTTGCGCATTGACCCAGAATCCAGGGAATAAATTCAAATGAAGCAATGTTGTCTTTATTGGCAACTTCATCATAGTAGGTAGCATTGTCAGGGTAGTTAAGTCCTGCCATGCCTAAACCTTTTTCATTAGCTGCGTCAAAGTAGAGCGGATAATTACCAGCATCAAGTGCAATACCAACCATAGCATAATGATGCTTCATTTCAGGCATCTTGCGGAAGTTGAAAGTATAATTGCGTGGGGTAACTACAACTTGTTGGCCGAAAGTAATCTCAAGATCGAGGTTACGTCCAAAATAGTGATCTTGTGGACTGAAAATAATTGAAGTACACATAATATATAATCTCTTTTCTATATCTTCAAATAATGTGCTATTAGCAAGTATAGCATTTAAATATTAAAAAATGACTAAGATAAAAAAGACCAAGCACTGCACTTGGTCTTTTCCACATATTGACAAAAGGAGTGTACAGGATTTGAACCTGCGCGCCAAGGAAAACTTGGTTCGCCGGATTTCGAGTCCGGTGCATTACCACTCTGCCAACACTCCGTAACAAAAGTATTATAACCTACTTAACTAAATAATGCCAAAATATTTTATTTTTAGTTAATGTGAATTTATTAACAATTTACCTTGTCAAAAATAGAAAATAATAGTATACTTATTACTATCATCATAAAGGGAGTTGTGTTTGTCAAATTAAACAGATCACATATGGAGGGATTTTTGTTGACAAACATAATTAAAACTAAATCATTCTGGTTAGCTACGGCGATGACCTTATTTTGTTCTGTAGCAGGAATTTTCTTGGCTAAATTGCCATACGTAAACTTAATCGGGGCATTGGTAATTGCATTGTTATTAGGGATTGCATTGCAAATAACGCCTCAGAGCGTACAAGCTGAAGCGAAAGCTGGCATGGGTTTTATTTCCAACAAGTTTTTAAGATTAGGGATTATCTTGTTAGGATTTAGACTCAATTTGACTAAGTTGGCTGATGCAGGAGTTAAGACTATACTGGTTGCGGCGCTGGCAGTTAGTGGAACAATTGTGCTTACTTATTGGCTTAGCCGTAAGTTTGGTGCTGAAGATGAGTTAGCTATTTTGTCGGCTTGTGGTTGTGGAGTTTGTGGTGCAGCTGCCGTTATGGGCGTGTCACCACAAATTGAGACAAGCGATGAAGAAAGAAAAAGAGAAAACGAAGTTCTAGCGGTGGCCGTTGTTTGTGTCATGGGAACGGTGTTTACATTACTTGAAATCGTGCTCAAACCGCTTCTTGGCTTAACTGATACACAATATGGAGTAGTAGCGGGTGGATCTTTACACGAAATTGCTCATGCGGTTGCAGCGGGAAGTGCTTTTGGTGAAGTCAGTTTGGATAGCGCTCTAATTATGAAGTTATCTCGTGTATTACTTTTAGCACCGGTTGCTTTAATTGTGGGCTATTGGTACCAAAAGCGTTTGGTTACGGAAAGTGAAGCAGAACATATTAGAGCACCGAAGAAATTACCAATTCCTTGGTTCTTGGGTGGATTTATCTTAACTAGTATTATTGGTACATTTTTACCAATGTCTGCGCGGACTTTAGACTTCTTAGTGCAAGCAGCATATGTCTTTTTAGGGATGGCAATGGCTGCATTGGGAATTTCCGTTAACTTCAAGGTAATCTTTAAGCGTGGCGGTTCAGTCTTTGGGGCTGCCGCAGTTAGCTCAACTTGTTTGTTGGTATTCATGATTATTATGAGTAAAATTTTCTTTTAAACTTACTTAAAAATGTGCTTGTTCGGGCACATTTTTTATTACATAAAACATATAATTTGATGAAAGCGATAACAAAATATATAATAGTTATATAAAGCAAGTTACTAATTGAAAGAGGGCTAATTTATGAAGTATCCTAAAACCAAAGAAATATTAAATCAAGCTGTTGCTGATACTACTCAATTAATGATGGTTGTCCGCCAACAACATTGGTATATGCGTGGACCTGAATTTTTAAAATTGCACCCATATTTAGACGAGGTAATGGATGAACTTGATGAACAACGTGACTTGATCTCTGAAAGATTGATTACCATTGATGGGTCACCATATTCAAGCTTACAGGAAGTGCTTGATCATACTAAGATCGAAGCTCATCCTGGCGAATGGGGAATTTCAACTAGAGAAAGATTTGCGACTATCATTGCTGGTTATCGTTATTTGGAGCACCTTTATGAAGAAGGGATCAAGGTAAGTGACGAGGAAGGCGACTATGGCTCAAATGATATCTTAACGTCATGCCATACAGATATTGAAAAGAGAATCTGGATGATGCAAGCTCAAATCGGCAAGGCCCCTAAGATTGATGAATAAAATATAGATTAAATGAATGCGTCCACATCCTACTTGGGAAGGGGATGCATTTTTGTTATAATCGAAAACTATAGAATATAAGGGGATTTTTTTGCAAATAAGAACTGCTACTGTTCAAGATTTAAGCCAAATTTGTGCTTTTTACAAACAAGTTTGTCTTGATCAAAAAACGGATGATTATAGTCCCGACTGGCATTGGGGTGTTTACCCGAGTGAAGAAGGATTAAAGCAGCAAATTAATAATGCGACTGTAATTATAGCTACCGACAATGATAAGGTTATTGAACTTTGTCGATCATGTTAATAAAAATGCAACTAAGGAGCACGATCAAAAATTCTTAAAACAATTGTTAGAAGAGTCTGGAAAAACATTTGATGATTTAGTAGCCTTAACAAATTCGCAAGTAAGTATTTTTTCTGATAGTCCAATTATTATTGCTAATTTCACTAATGGCGCACATTTAGCAGAAATGCTGGCTAATTATATTAAAGAACATGGCGGCGGGTTTTATTTGAACAGTCGGGTTACAAAAATAATAGATGATGGAACCAAAGTATCAGGGTTGCAAGTGAGAAATTCAGCAGGTGAATTTACTATTAGTGCTAAAGCTGTAGTAATTGCCACAGGCAGTGCTTCTTATGAAAAGGATGATCTTCTTAATAAGGTCACACCATCTGTTGCTAAGGTTCATGTCTTTAACGAAGCTAGTCCTGCCAATACTGGTGATGGTTATAGTTTACTGAAAGCTGTTAATGCAGAGTTTTCAAATAATGATGTTTATAAGAATGGAACGATTGATTTTGCCCCACAATTATTTATCACTTGGAATACTGTACCTGATTATTCAAAAACAATGTTAATTGATGAGAATGGCAAACGTTTTTCTAATGAGGCACCATGTAATTTCTTGAATTTAACAACGGAAATGTACAAGCATGGAAGTGAAAAGTATTATTTGATTTATGATGGCAAAAAAATGGATTCATCATTTAAGGAAAAACTAGATAAAGTAGAAGAAAATCCCCAAGTATATGTACATGCCAATTCAATTGTTGAACTAGCTAATAAATTGAAGATTGATGCAAATAGTCTAAAAGATACTTTTGTAAAATATCAAAATGCTACTGAGACAGGTAAGGATGAATTTGGCAAAGACAAAACGCATCTTGAAAAGTTTACTGGCAATGACTTTTATGCAGTATATGCAATGCTAGGGTCATGGGAAACAATTAACATGAAAACGAAAAGTGGAGCAACGAAGCGAGCAATTAAACTGCACCAATTTGGTAGAATATCCAATAGAAGATAGCTGTAGATATGATCAAAGATCATAAACACAACTGCTAAAGTTTTTAATTGATTGCCGTCTAGGCTGAATGCTTTTTTATTCAAAATCATCATCCTTTTTATGTAATTGATAATAATCATTATACTGTATTATGTGTCTGTTACAATGCTCTTGGCTAAAAGATTTAATGATTTCACTTATCCTGTGTTTATTTGATAAAAAGAAAAAGTCAATTTTTATTTTTCTTTCGCAGTGATACAAGAAAGCATAAAATTAAGATGTGAATTAAAAGTATTAGAAGGGACATTTTATGCTAAAGAATATTATTTTTGATTTCGGTAATGTCATCATGAATTACAATCCTGATGAAATCCTCAATCATTATGAACTGACTCCACAAGAACATGATTTATTGAGAAAAACGATTTTTGAATCAAAAGAATGGTCTGAAATTGATGCAGGAAAAATCGATGAAAAAGAAGCAATGGAGATTTTCATTGGTCGCGTACCTGTGGAGTTAAAAAATAAGGTAAGGCAAATTATGCTTACTTGGCCACAAAATGTTGATTTTTATGAATCAGTTTTTCATTTTATTAATGAGCTAAGAGAAGATGGTTATAAAATCTACGCCTTGTCTAATACAGGGATGGAATTTGCTAACTTTGTTAAAAATTCTTCGATGGGTGATTATTTTGATGGTTTTGTCTTTTCTGCTCAGGAAAAAATGATGAAGCCTGATAAGCAGATTTATCAATGTTTGTTAAAACGATATGATTTAAAGCCAGAAGAATGTTTATTTGTTGATGATTTGGGAAATAATACCAAAGCTGCAAGTGAATTAGGGATACAGGCGTTCACGTTTAAAATTGATCGTTTAGACGAATTGAAAAAGAAAATTTTAGGATAAAGGATAGACGACTTAAGTTAAAACTTAAGTTGTCTATTTTTGCATTTCAGCCGCAAATTCTGACCACTTAGTAAATTACGGTTGAAAAATAGTAATATGATAGTAAACTTAAAGAAAAATAAGAACAATAACTAAAAGGTAAAAATGAGGAGAAAGAAAATGTTTTTTGACAAAAATGAAGACAATGAAGTGAAAATTGTTGATGAAGTTTTAAGTAATGATAGCTTTGACAAGTTAAGCGTTGATTTAGTAGATATTGATTTTACATTGGTTGGCGGCGATCAGTTCGAGGTACATTACCACGGTCCAGAAGATAAGAAGCCGATTGTAACTAATACAGACAAAGCACTTGAATTAAAAGAACCTAAGGTTGAACGCAAGAATGGTAAATTCTGGAAAAGAAAGCATGTTGAAATCAGTATTGTGAGTCAAGATGATATTGGTGCATTAAAAGTTATAGTGCCGGTAGAACATAAATTAGTTAACGCTACTTTGAAGTTGACTAGTGGTGACACTGTTGTAAAACAAGTTGAGTTAGAGACATTAACATTTACTGCTCTTAGTGGTGATCTTCATTTGAAGAAAGTAAAAGTAGATGAAGTTGCAATAACTGAAACTTCAGGTGATATTAAATTAAAGAAGGTATTGCTAAATCGTGGTAAGATTAAGCTAGTTAGCGGTGACTTTACCATTAAAGATAGCCAAATTCTTGATGATCTTGATGTGGCAACGACTTCAGGTGATAATTTGGCTGAAAATATTGAAGTGGATCAATGTGATTTGAAGACTGTAGTCGGTGATAATTCAATCTTTGGTGGTAAGGCAACTCATGCACAGGTAGGTAAGGAGACAAATGGCAGTCACTTAGGGATGCACACAGTGTCAGGTGATAATACAGTAAAATAATTAGAATATTAAAAAGAGACCAGCTGTCTTCATAGACAAACCGGTCTCCTTTTAATTAATGCTACTGGTTGTTATTAGCAACTAATCATTTTTGCATCCAACGTTAGAAAAATATGCTTTTCATACTTTTCTTTTCTTTATTCAGCCATAGGATAACAAGACCGCCCACAGATTAGCTATTTCTGCTTCTTTCTTGCGTTGGGTTCAAAGAACCTACCGAAGTCCTAAACGGATTGCTTACCGTAAACTTTCACTTGATGTGCGTTCTATATATTGTACCTAATAGTATCATTTAATCTTGCCGATTAAGCTACTCGTTCTTTTCTGACCTGTTATAGCATACTTTTGATCGCATACGTCACAGCAAACAAGCTTGTTGGTCATTACATTGAGGTTCCAATTAAGTTTTCCGCCTTAATTATTAGGTCAAAAACCCTGATGCAAGCTGATTTTCACATCAACTTATTGTGCTTGCCAGCTCAGAAAAAGCCTTACGCTGAAATACATTGACTACCATCGCCTGGCAGAAAGTCTTTTGGACCTATCTCTGATAAGAATATCTCCAAGATTCAGAAAACAGCAGGTATCCTTGCTGTTCGCCTTATCTGACTTACAGGTAATTTACGGAAAGGATTATCAGTCCGTTATACATCCGTATCAGCAGCGTCTTCTATAATATAGAAGAATGCGTTGTTAGACAAATGATATTACTCGAAAATTAAAAATATTTTTGTCAAGGGAAAAAGGAATAACTAAATATAACTGTTTACTACTTTTTTTTATCCAACTTCATCCTCAAAATTGGATAGGGATTGCCCTGATCATCAGTTGCAGATCGTTCTACTACTTTAAATCCCATGTGTTCATAGAAGCCAACTGCTTGTGGGTTTTGTTCATTGACAGCTAATTCATCAATGTTTAACTCTTGAATACCGTAATTCAATAATTTGCTGCCATATCCCTTGCTGCGTGTTTGCGCATCAATGAAGAGCATTTCAACTTTTTGGTCATTGATTCCCATAAAACCTTTAATTTGCTCATGATCGATAATTATTAATAAATGCTCCACTTGTTTAAATGCTTGTGGTACATAGTTGCGTATTTGCAAGATTTCATCATTGTTTAAAAATTTATGTGTGGCGTGGACACTGTTTTCCCAGATGGTTAAAGGTTTTTGTTCAGTTGGTTGATTAAGTTTACTGATTTCTTTAATTTGCATAGTAATTTCCCTCAAATATTTTGGTAATAGTTTAGCATAGATGGAGATTTCTCTGAGGCTATAAACAAAAAACAATGACACTTACCGAATTAAAAACGCCATTGCATCTAATCAAAGAATTTGTTTAAATTAACATATAATACATGAATATCAAGTAACATAAGTGACCTAGAATCATGAGGATGACTCCCAAATAATTTTTTAGGTTGCTTTTTCTTTTGAGGCAAACAAATGGACGAATTATTTGCAAAGGCACCAATTAAGCAAGTTTATTTTAAATTATCGTTACCTGTAGTCTTGGGTATGATCACTACCATGATTTATAATCTGGCAGATACAATGTTTGTTGCCAAAACAGGCGATACTAATCTAGTTGCAGGAATTACGATCGGTGCGCCACTTTTTACTTTTTTAATAGCTGTTGCCGACATTTTTGGTTTAGGTGGTTCGTCAGTTATTTCTCGCTTATTTGGTGAGAAAAAATACGAGCTCAGCAAAAGAATCAGTAGTTTTTGTCTGTATGGTGGAGCGATTACTGGGCTGCTTTTGACAGTAATCTTGCTAATCTTTGAACATCCTATTTTAACTATATTAGGAGCCAAGGCGGCAACTTATAGCGATGCAGCTGATTTTTATCGTGTGCTTTCCATTGGAGCAGTCTTTATTATTCTGAGCCTTATTCCACAGAACTTAATTCGAACAGAGGGATTGGCAGTTGAGGCGATGATTGCCACAATGACAGGAACTATTTTAGCTATCATTTTAGATCCAATTTTTTTATTTGTTTTAAAGTGGGGTGCTACAGGAGTAGGAATTGCCAATATTTTAGGTTATGTTGTAACTGACTTGATTTTAGTAATTATGATTCTGCAAAAAGCAAGATTCATTACTCTAGATCCCAAGTTAATTAAAATTAATGCTGAATCAATCAAGGAAGTAGTAGCAATCGGTATTCCTGGATCAATTACTAATTTTGCTCAAAGCTTTGGCATGGCTTTATTGAATTCGTCACTGGCAATTTATGGTGCTGATAAGGTCGCTGCAATGGGGATTACACAAAAAATATATGGAATTGTGATTTTGGTGATTGTTGGTTTTGCCTTTGGTGCACAACCTTTATTAGGCTACAACTATGGTGCTCAAAATTGGCGGCGGCTTAGAGATATTCTTCGCTTTGATATTTTAGTTCAAGTTGTATATGCGGTAATTGTTGGTGGATTATTAATTGTTTTTGCCCGTCCTGTCACAGCATTATTCATGAATCAGCCGGATATTGTTAGTGCCGGTAGTTACATGTTGTTAGCTACGATTGTTACTACGCCTGTAGTAGGAATCGTATTGGTTTATACAACTGTTTTCCAATCTGTTGGTAATGCTTGGGGTGCCTTTATTATGGCAATCGCTAGACAAGGTGTGATTTATTTTGTGGTTCTAGAATTGATGAAGATGACGCTGGGCTATCACGGTATTGTTTGGTCTCAAGCAATTAGTGATAT
This sequence comes from Lactobacillus sp. UMNPBX1, assembly GCF_002554085.1. Taxonomy (NCBI): domain Bacteria; kingdom Bacillati; phylum Bacillota; class Bacilli; order Lactobacillales; family Lactobacillaceae; genus Lactobacillus; species Lactobacillus sp. UMNPBX1. The sequence continues at coordinate 70,612 of NZ_PCZI01000007.1, read as the reverse complement.
ATTGACATGTGTAATTGGTTTCTTTATTTATGAAAAAGCTTTGGATTTAAAAGATAAGATTGAAAGCGCAAAAAATAAAGAGTAAATAAAAATGAGAGAAAAGTTAGTGCAGATATTTCTGATTCAGATGATGCAAGTAACTACAATATAGTTAGAGAATTAGTAGAAGGATAACGTTGAGATGATGAGTGCCTTTTCTGACCTTAGAATTAATTTTTTGCACTATCTGGTCTTGATCATTGATGATGAATAATTTTTTGATCATAATTAGCATAAGAATTGGTTAAATCAAAGCATCATAATGACCGTTTAGCATGTAAATAGACTATCGAAACATTATTTAAATATTCAATAACTGAAAAATAAATCTTTTTATAGAAAAATATATAACCAAACCTAGTGATTGAACTGAGACCTAAAAGTGTCTAACTTTTAGGTCTCAGTACAAGAGGCAAAATTTACAACCTTTCTTTTTGTTTCCCATATCTAAGCGATTATCGTAACGGAAAATGGAATTATCATCCCTATAATGATTAAGGGGAAAATCGTAATCTTGCAGTCAGCGATTATCAAGCTGAGATCTACGCTCCAAAATCTTACAAAGTCGTAACAAGTGGTGAAAGTCATACCAAAGATGGTAAAACTACGGTTGTTGCTAAAGATATACGTGATTTTGTAATTGTGGCTTCTAACAAGTTCAAGGTGAGTTCTACCAAGGCAAATGGCATTAAGATCAATAATAATTATTATGCTGGTAAAAGTGCCAAGATTTATAACCAACTTGCAAAGCAGACAGCAGTGGATAGTATCAAGCTATTTACTAAAAAATATGGGCCATATCCATATTCCGAATTAGATCTTACCGAATCGCCATTTAGTAGCGATACTGGAGGTATGGAATATAGTGGCTTAGTAATGATTGCTCAAGATACTTTTGCTCGCAAAAAAGCAGCTTCTAAGGAAGATTATGACAGCGTCATTGAAGATGTTAGTCATGAAGTAGCACATCAATGGTTCTTTAATACTGTGGGTAATGATGAATATACTGAACCTTGGCTTGACGAAGGAATGGCAGAATTCTCAGAAGATATTATTTTCGATCTAACACCTACCAAAACTAGTGCCCTTTACCAAGAAATGATGAAAACCAAGCAAGATGCTTCGCTTATGAAGGACGTCAAAAAATTATTGAACCAACAGTTAAAGACTGCCGTTAAAAACAAACAAGGAATGATAATAAATTATCCGCTTAACAAAATCCCTAAGAAATATGATGAAGCTGATACTGCCTATAATGGTGGAAAAAGTTTTTATTCCCTGTTGCGTTATCTAATGGGTGAAAAGAAATTCGACCAAGCTATGCGGGATTATTATCAAACCTATTATCTAAAACAAGCAACCGGTAAAGACTTTATTGCGATCATCAAAAAACATGATAATTCCAAAGCTGTCAATGATTTGATTAAGCGCTATATTTCACCGAAATATTTACAATAAGTTTTAAGCTAGTAGAGAAAATCTACTAGTTTTTTTCTATTCTTGCATTTCTTTGCTTAAATTATTACAATAAAAATTTGTAAATAAATAGCATAATTGAGGATGATGTTATAAAAATGACTAGAAAGTATTTTAAATTAGCAGGTTTAGCTTATCTTGCCAGCGTTACTTTCCCGATATTGTTATTATGGCTAGCAAGATTATACCCAGCTAATGTCTTTAATGGCCTAGTAATGATTTTGATTTTGGCGATTTTAACTAGCTTAATCTTTTCAAGAGTCGATGTTACTTGGCTGATTTTAATTCTTACCACGATTGGAGCAGGATTCTTACTGTTAGGCTATGTAGTAATGCCAGTTAAGGAAAAATTTTTATTATTGATTGCTTATCCCATTGAGGCTAGTCTAGTTACCGTCATTAGACAGCACATCATTCGCTGGAGCTTTTTTACCAATCGCAATGACGAAATTCGGTATTATAATTCGCTTTATGACCGGAGGTTAAAGCTAAGAACTTTCGATAGTGCGGAAAAATTTTATCAGAATGAACTACATAAAATTGAGCAGCATCCCGAACTCGATTTATGGTCCAACGTTCAAATTGTGAGTTGGGATCAACATAAGCAGTATGCGGAAGCTCATCCTAATAGTCATGATCGGATCCTGAAGCAGATTACTAAAGTTTTGAAAAATAATCGACTTAAGGGGGAGTTTATTTACTTTATGGGAGATGCGACTTTTTTGATAATTTCGCCAGAAATCCCCAATGAATTAGTAAAAAAGGTCAATCACATCGTTGATACAAAATTAAGCGAGTTAGAGTTGCCGATTCCTGTTTCGCTAAAACATGCGAGTGTCTATATTAATGTCGACAATAGTGATAGATTTCCTGATTTGATAGCTGTAATTCGTTTTTTGCGTCGTGAATTGGAAACTGAAATTGTGACTGAATACATAAAGGAAAGATAGCAAAATGAACTGGTTTTATTATTTGTCCGTGATTATTTCTGTAATCTTTGCAATTGCATTTTTAGTGATTTTTTTCTGTGCTTATAAAATTTATGGCAATATCGAACAGGCATTAATGAAGAGTCAGAAAGGAGAATTGGATGACTGAAGGCTTTCAGATATTGACTTTGATTTCAATTTGGTTATCGATTCTATTTTCATTAATTACGCTTTGGGGAGGAGTGCTTTTCTGGTTAAAACACAGTAAAGAAATTGCTAAAATTACACCACTTGAGTATTATCCTACCGTTTCTATTGTTGTACCGGCTCATAATGAAGAAGCCGTTATTCAAAAAACTAGCAAAGCAATTCTGAACTTGAATTATCCAGAAGATAAAGTCGAAATTTTGATTTTTGCTGATAATTGCACTGATCGAACAGCGGAATTGGCTGAAGCCATTGGCAATCGGACTGAATATCAGAAACGACAGTTTAAAGTGATCAGAAGAACTGGTGAAGGTGGTAAATCAGGAGTTTTGAACGATGCGCTTAAGATGATCCACGGCGACTACTTATGCGTTTATGATGCCGATGCGATGCCTGAAGAAAATGCCTTGTATTTCTTGATCAAAAAGGTATTGGAAGATCCAGAACGTTATGTGGCTAGCTTTGGACGAAATAAGACGCGGAATGCAAAGCAAAACTTTTTGACTAGCTGTATAAACTTGGAAATTGTGGTAACGCATCGAATTCAGCACTGCGGAGTTTGGCAATTATTCAAAATTGGGCGCATTCCGGGCACTAACTTTGTGATTAAGACGGCTTTTTTAAAAGAGTTAGGTGGTTTTCGTTCTGGTGCTTTAACTGAAGATACTGATTTGTCATTTACGATTTTGGGCACTGGTAAATTAATTGCCCTAGCACATAATTCTGAAGCCTTTCAACAAGAACCAGAGAAGCTAAAGGACTATTATTATCAGCGTTTGCGGTGGGCTAAAGGTAATTACGAAGTAGTAATTAACAATTTTCGGCATTTATTTGACCATAGTAATTGGCGGGTCAAACTTGAAACTTTTTATATGTCCAGTATCTTTTTCTGGTTTAATGCAGCAGTAGTCTTATCAGATATCTTTTTCATTGTTAATCTGATTTTTGCAGTAATAAAAATTTGGGTACCAACAGTTGAGATGCCATTTACTTTTACTGCTGGGAATCTATTGCTCAGTCAAGTATTACTTTTTAATTGGTTGTTGATGATTCTACTCTATGTACTCCAAATCAGTGTGGCTGCCAGTACCCAATTTGGTCAGGTTACAACTAGACAACTTTGGCTTGCTGTGGCATCATATTTTACATACTCACAGCTGTTTATCATTATATCGATTAATGCGGTTTGGTCAGCAATTGCTGACAGACTTTTCCATCGCGAAGCAACGAAGTGGGTAAAAACAAAGAGGTTTACAGATTGATGTTAAAAAACAAAAACAGGATTACCCCAATTTTGATCTTACTGACTATTGGGCTTTTTATTGCCATCATGTTTTATGTCCGTGGTAGCAATAACCGCACCTTGTATCGCAATTTGTACCGCCAATGGGAGGAAGACTATGTGGTTGAAGAAAGTGATGGAAAAACTTGGATAAAAGCTGCACCACGCACAAGCTTGTCTGAAGGTCAAGGCTATGGCATGTTGATTTCTGCTATGGCTGGTGAAAAGGGGTGGGCTAAAAAAGAAGATTTTCAACGGTTATATCGGTTTTACCTGGCTAATCGGTTGACTATCGATGATCAACAAACTGAATTAATGTCATGGAAGCAAGTGGATAAAAAAGTTTATTCTACTAATGCAACTGATGGCGATTTATACATTGCAGAAAGTTTGATTAAAGCGGGAAAACTCTGGAACGAACCCAAGTACTTGCAGCAGGCTAAGCTATTATTAGCTGATATCTTACGTTATGATTATAATTCGACTACTCAGACGCTGACTGTTGGTGATTGGGCTAATAAGAAATCGAAGTATTATTACTTAATGCGAACCTCTGACGTGTTACCGACGTACTTTGATGATTTTTATCAGTTGACTGGTAATTCTCAATGGTTAACGATCAAGAAGGTAATGCTGACAAAACTATATCAATTGAGCAAGCAACATTCTTCTGGCTTAGTTCCAGATTTTGCTTGGATTAGTAAAAAAGGTGTTAGACCAGCTAAAGCTAATGAAGTAGCTGGAAAAAACGATGGTGATTATTCTGGCAATGCTTGTCGCGTACCATTATTTTTAGCTACTAGCAAAGATGCACGAGCAAAAAAAATTGTTACTAAAATGTTACGCTTTTTCAGCAAGCAAAAACAAGTGACTGCTGGCTATCAATTGAATGGTAAAGCGTTAAACAATTATGCTTCACCGAGTATTAGTGCTCCGATCTTTTTTGCAGTGCAACAATTAAAGAAACCGGAATTTGATAATTTATTTGTTTCACAACAGTATGTTTTTACTAATCGTTTGACTGATACGAATTATTACGATGCAGCATTAATTACATTGGTCGCTATGATGGAATAGTTTTTTTTATAAAGAAACAGTATCTTTTAGTAATTATAGTTGAAAGATACTGTTTTTAGAGACTGTAAAATAGTTTGTGTAAGGATGGACGATTCCTTAAATTTTATTCCCTAAACATTAGAAAAAGGAGCTCCTTTCTCGTATGATTGGTTTGAACAAAAAACAACATACAGAAAGAGGAACTCCTTCATGAATGATTTTACCAAAAATATTGCTCAAGCTCTATTCGATCAAGACAAAAACATAAAAACAGTGAAAAAAATATGAGTCCTGGATTTAAAATTGAAGTGCAACACTAAGTGTTAAACAAAAAGGCCATGAAGACCTAAACTTGAAGTGACGAAAAATCAAGAAAGGAAGATCTTCATGACCAATTCAAATTCTAGCATTTCTAAACAATATCATCAATTAACTAGCGTACAACGTGGTCAGATTCAGGCAATGCTGGATTCTGGCATAACTTCCCGTACTGTCATCGCTCAAGAAGTTGGCTGTCATAAATCGACAATCAGTCGCAAAATCAAACGCGGAAGCGTCCTGCAAAGAGACAGCAGCTATTTGTTGTATGAGCACTATTACGCTGATACTGCACAGATTTATTATGAGAAGCGTCGCAAAAACTGCTATCAGCGTAATTCATTGAAGCATTATGCTGTCTTTTTAAGAATGCTCTCAAGACGCTTCAAAGCTAAATTTGATGCCACCAGCATTGATGAATTCGTTGGTGAATTCAAAAAGACTATGCCAGGCTATCCTTGTCCCAGCACGCCTACTGTCTATCGTTATATTGATCAGGGCTTGGTGGACATGATCCGCCTATGAAGCTCAAAAGACGCAGGAACAAGCGTCATCACAGCCATGGCGGTCACGCTTTGAAGTAGTTATCAAGATTCCTGACTATCGGGCAAGCACATGAAAGACAAGTCAAAAGCTTATGTTCAACAGGCAACCAATGCCATTAACCACAAATATCGCCGAATCCTCCAATATCAGACAGCAGAAGAACTCTTCAAGCAATATATTTCTTCATAGCCTAACTGTTGCACCTAATTTGACAATTCAGGAAGAATTAATTATCATATTTCCCGCAAAAAAGTTGTTATGCAAAATTATCCTATCAAAGAAACGGGAGCTACCTACTTGCTAAAGCCATATGAGCTACTAGTAGAAAAAACTTATAATTAGACCTTTGAGTCACCAAGCCTATTAGTGCTTCGGTGGCTTTTTACTTGTGTGTCGGGCATGACATTTCATCTAATCCAATGAAAGTTTGGATCACGGGTAGTTGTCGCCAAGTGTAGTGAACCACAAGCTAGTAACAGTGATGTTATGGATGGAGGAAGTGGCTAGCGAGTTTTCCTAGCCTACGTACAGAAACCTGGTTAGGCCAAATGGCGGATAAGGCTGCGATACAGGTCGAAGTCCAACAGGCAATCGCTCAAGTACTAATGAGGATCTATGATCCTCACTTTAGCGAGCATAGCTATGGCTTTAGACCAAATCGCAGTGCGCATGATGCCATTGAACAAGTATTGGAATATCTTGATGATGGATATTAATGGGTAATTGATTTAGATATTGAGAAATATTTTGACACGGTCAATCATGATAAATTAATTTCAATAATTAGAGAACGAGTAAATAACAAAACCACCCTTCATTTGATTCGGTCATTCTTAAAAGCCGGTATCATGGAAGATGGTTTGGTTAAGCCCAATAAGATTGGCGTGCCTCAAGGCGGACCACTTTCGCCAATCCTGTCCAATATTTACTTGGATAAAATGGATAGAGAATTGGAACAAAGAGGTTTACGCTTTGTGCGTTATGCCGATGACTGCAATATCTTTGTCAAAAGCGAAAAGGCAGCTAATCGTGTGATAAAATCAATTTCATCATGGCTGGAAAGAAAGCTTTTCCTGAAAGTCAACGCAACCAAAACAAAGGTTGTCAGACCAACGAAGAGCAATTTCCTAGGCTTTACCTTCTGGAAAACGGGCGAACACTGGCAAGCAAGGCCGGGAGACGACCGTAAGTCCAAGCTTTATAACAAGATTAGAGAGCTTCTTTGTCGCAGAAAAGCAGCTGCTCAACCTCTATCGTTAGTCTTTACTAAGGTAAATCAAGTGGTCAGAGGTTGGATTAACTACTTTAAAATTGGAAACTGCCAAGAAGAATATACACTAATTTAATGCGGATTAACAAGGCATTAAAGTGTAATTTTAGCGACGAAGATATTCATAAAGTAGCTAATACGCGATTAGGTTGGTATAAACGCAGTACCGGACATGTCGTTAACTTTTTGCTTAGCCCAAAAGTATTGGGCATAAGCAAAGCGGATCGCCCAGGTTTGGTCGATCCGCTGAAATACTATTTAATTCGTAAAGAATTACAAATGTAGCGCCGGATACGGAACCGTACGTCCGGTGCAATGAGAGGGGGCGAGAATTAATCTCCCTCTACTCTATTACTTTATTTGTTTATTTAGCGAAATCATTTCTAATAGACTCTGAGCAGTAGAGGAACCTTCATTGCCAGCTTTTAAGCCGGATCGTTGCAAGGCTTGATCAATATTCTCAGTGGTTAAAATACCAAAAGTTATTGGGACTTCTGCTTTAAGATTCATCTGCATAATTGCGTTTGTAACATTCTGAATAATCATGCTGTAATGATCAGTCTCACCTTTAATGACAGCGCCTAAAGTCATAATACCATCGTAGTTATTTGAATTGAGAAGCTTATTAGCAGTAAAACCAATTTCAAAAGCACCTGGGACCCAATAGATATCGATCTGATCTTCAAGTACTCCAAATTGTTTTAAGCTAGCAATAGCACCATCAACTAAATGATGGGTAACAATTTCGTTAAACTTAGATGCAACAATTGCGATATGATAATTATTGTTTTTAAAATTTCCTTCGTAAATATTCATTTCTATGTTCCTTACTATAATGCTCCTAATAAATGATGGAATTTATCTCGTTTGGTTTCTAAATAGTCATGATTTACCTCATTAGCAGGAATCTCCAGGGGAATTCTTTTTTCAATAGTAATACCGTTATTTTCTAATTGATCAATTTTATCAGGATTATTAGTAAGCAAATTGATATGACTAATACCTAGATCTTTTAAAATCTTGGCAGCAATAATATAATTTCGTTCATCTGGCTTAAAACCTAAAATTTCATTTGCTTCATAAGTGTCATAACCTTGGTCCTGTAAACCATAAGCTTTTAATTTGTTAATTAATCCAATTCCGCGTCCTTCTTGTCGTAAATAAAGAATTATGCCACTACCATTTTTATTAATTTGCTTCATGGCAGTATGTAATTGATCACCGCAATCGCAGCGCATTGAGCCAAACGTATCACCAGTGAGGCATTCTGAATGAAGACGTACTAAAACTGGCTTTTTAGGATCAATCTTTCCTTTAATAATAGCTAAGTTTTCATTGGCGAAAGCCTTAATTTTGAAATTGCCATATTTAGTAGGAAGGTTTACAAATTCTGAGCGCTTACTCACTGGACTATTAATATATTCTTGTAATTCCGCAATTGTCAAGAATGGTAAGTGATATTCTTTAGCAATTTCTTTCAGTTGGGGACGACGAGCCATATGGCCATCAGCTTTCATAACTTCACAAATATATGCAACTTCTGGTTCGCCAGCAAGATGAGCTAAGGCAATAGAAGCTTCTGTGTGACCATTACGATTCTTGATTTGATCATCTTTAGCGACTAATGGAAAACAGTGACCTGGTCTAAAGAAGTCTTCTGGCTTGGAAGTAGGATCAGCAATTGCCTTGATAGTTGCCGCACGATCATAAGCAGAAATACCAGTAGTGGTGGTTTTGTAATCAACACTGATTGTAAAAGCTGTACCGTATGGATCAGTATTATTTTGTTCCATTTGGTAGAAATTTAAACGTTGGGCAATTGTTTTGCTTACAGGGGTGCAAAGTAAGCCACGAGCATGTTTGGTCATAAAGTTAACATTTTCAGGAGTAACTTTAGACCCTAAGCCGATCATATCACCTTCAGATTCACGATCTTCATCATCAGCAACAATCACTAAACCACCATTTTTCATCCATTGAATTGCATTTTGAATTTTTCTAACATCCATTTTAATTTCTCTTTTCTAAATTTTTTGCAACATATTTTCCGATAATGTCGGTTTCCAAATTTACTTCATCATTTATCTGTAAGTTGGCTAAATTAGTTTCGTCTTGAGTATGTGGAATTAGACCTACCGAAAAACTGTTATCTTTAACATCCATCACTGTTAATGAAACGCCATTTAAAGCAATACTACCTTGAGGTACGATCTGTGTTGATAATCGGGCAGGAAACTTAAACCAAATTTCAATTGCATTTTCATTCTGTGCTATTTTAGTAACTGTTGCCAAATCATCAATATGTCCCGTAACAAGATGACCTTCTAAACGTTGACCGACTTCTAATGAACGCTCAACGTTAAGTTGATCACCATTATGCAAATTCTTAAAAACAGTTTTCTTATAAGTCTGAGGCATCATGGTTACAACAAAACTAGTTTCAGTAAAACTTTCAACCGTCAAACAAGTCCCATTAATTGCAATTGAATCACCGATCGTTAGCTCATTAGTAAAGTCTGCAGGGCACGAAACGGTTAGCTTAATTGTTTGCTTGTGTTTATCAATTTTTTTAATATGAGCATCCCCGCGAACTAGACCACTAAACATGTTTTAATTCACCTGCAATTCGTTCATTGTTGCCAAAGGCTGTTTTTTTAACATTTGTTAAAGGAACAGTTTCGTTTGGTACTAAACCTGTTACGCCTTCATCTCCAAGAAAGATCGGCGCCGTATATTTAATTACTTCATTAACAAAAATTTCATTCATAATTGCTTTTTCCAAAGTAGGGCCACCTTCTACATAAACTGACTGGATTTCTTTTGTACTCAAATAATCAAATACTTCTTGGATCTTGTTTGTTGCTAAATGAATAATTTTGATTTTAGAATTAGTAAAGTTGTTTTTAGACATTTGCTTATTTTGAGTGAAAATCCAAGTGGGATTTGTATCACTTAATAAGCGAAGTCGTAAATGATTTAACAGCCGTCCGCGACGATCAATGATAATACGGATTGGCGGATAGTCACTTTTGACATTAGTTCTTAAAATAGGGTCATCAATGATAGCAGTCGAAGAACCAATCATAATTGCTTGATAATCAGCACGTTCAGAATGAACTTGCTGATACACTGCTTGATTAGTGATTGGAGTTCGCTGGCCGCGCATTGCAACTTTATTATCTAAACTAGTTGCTTCTTTGACTGTGATCCAGGGAAACCCATATTGGTAAAAATAGCTGTAGAATTTATTAAGTTTACTTGCGTCATCAGCTAAAACACCAGTAGTTACTTGAATCCCATTCTTTTGTAGTTGGGCAATTCCTTTTCCAGTAACCAGTTTGTGTGGATCGATTTGTCCAACTACAACACGTTTAATCCCACTTTTGATAATTAAATCTGAGCAGGGAGGCTGTTTACCATAATGGTTGCATGGCTCAAGGGTGACATAGAGAGTTGAATTAAATAATTGTTCTGGGGTTAATTTTGAAATGGCATCGCGTTCTGCATGATTTTGTCCATAATGGTGATGATAGCCAGTAGCTAAGACTTGACCGTTTTTAACAATTACGGCACCAACCATAGGATTTTTCCATGTTTGATAGCGACCTTTTTTAGCTTCTTCTAAAGCTAAATTCATATAAAAAGTATCTTTTTCCATTAAAATCACTTCCTCGTAGAGCAAAAAAGAACCTCGAGTATTCTCGAGGTTCAGTAATAATATTCAAAGTCAAATAATCAAAGTAAATGCAAATAAGCGTTACTTATTGGTTATCATTCTTCTATCATCTAGACTATACTATCGGTACCGATTATCGGATTCCACCGCTTTCGCGGGTTGCGGACTTCACCGCCGGTCAGGAATTTCACCTTGCCTCGAAGAACATTTATTTAATTCAACTTTATCGTAAAACTGAACTAGCTAAATGTCAATAATTAATTTAAGCGGTTACAAACAAAAACAGATTAAAAGCCTGTAGTTATCGTAAGTTAATCAATTAAAATTATTTAACTGTCACGCTTTACTTACTTTTTAGAAGCTAATATAATAGCTAGAAAGAAATTAATTATGTTGAGGTAACGAATTATGAAAATGAATCTTGAAGGGAAACTAGCTTTAGTTACAGGTTCTACTAAAGGTATTGGTAAAGCTATTGCGATTGAACTTGCTAAAGAAGGGACGAATGTCATTATTAATGGTCGTCAAAAAGTAACTGTTGATAAAATAGTTGCTGAAATTAAAGAAAATTATCCTGATACCGACCCACAATCGGCGCCATATGATCTTTCAGATGCCAAGCAGCGCAAGGAGTTATTTGAAAGATTCCCAGATATTGATATTTTGGTCAACAACATGGGTATTTTCAAACCAATGAATTATTTTGATATTGATGAAGCTACTTGGCAAAAATTTATTGATGTAAATGTGTATTCAGGTAATGCCTTAGCTAAGTTTTATTTACCAAAGATGCTTGATCAAGACTTTGGCAGGATTATTTTCATTGCTAGTGAAGAAGCCATTATGCCATCAGGTGAAATGCCACAATATAGTTTAACTAAGACAATGAACTTATCAATTGCCAAGAGTTTGTCTAAATTGACTGCAGGGACACATGTAACTGTGAATACAATTATGCCAGGATCAACTCTTACTGAAGGTGTTGAAACGATGATCAATGACATGTATAAAGATTCTAATCTGCCAAAAGAAGAATGGGAAAGTGACTTTATGAAGAATCACCGCCCACTTTCACAAATTCAAAGACTAATTCGTCCAGAAGAAATTGGTCGCTTTGTAACGTTTGTAGCTAGTCCATATGCGTCATCATTTTCAGGTGAAGCACTTAGGCTTGATGGTGGATTAGTACCAACAATTTTTTAATTCTGAAATTTAATAACGTACAAAAAGATGTGAACTACTAATGATGAACAGTTCGCATCTTTTCTATAGTTTCTGATTTACTTTTTGAATTTGAGCTTTAACTTGATGGTAAATGCACAGCCAAATGATGACGTAACCAACTATGTAACAAATTGTAAAAACAATTAATGGCGTAAAACTCATTTCAACCCAATCATTGAACAGATAAAAGAAAAGATAATCTATGTAAATTACCACTGCATTAATCAAAGTAGCAATGCCAAGTGACAGCTTTTCTACTTTAAAGATTGCACTAATACCTCCGGCAATGAATACTAGAAGCAAACTAGAAAGAATATTTTTGTTTATTTCTAGAACTGAAGTTGGATTATAATGAATGGCTAAATAGTAAGCATAATAGAAAATAGTTAAAATAAACGGTCCAAAACCAGCAGCAATTAGACCTCTTTTGGTAAAATTTGAGATAAATTCTTTCATTTTATTTCAGCTCCTTTCGAATTTTGCTAAAGCAGCGTCTGGAAACATAATCGCTAAGTCCATTTTTCATAACAATGTTTACACCAGCAGTCTTAGTTTCTTCAAAGCGATCAATATATATTTTGTTAACGATTGAAGACTTATTAATTCGCCAGAAATTATTTGGTAATTCATTGGTTAATTGATAAATACGCTTGCGGAGATGATACCTTTTGTTGTTTATGCAGATTGCAGTAATTTTATTATCAAGTATCGTGATTATCACAATGTCTTCTAGCTGTAAAATCACATGATCCTTATCATCATAGCCAATGATTGAATTCGAGTTGCCATTAGTTAAAACAAATTTTTCTAAATTATCAGTAAAAATACTTTTTTGATGAACTTGTGCTTGAACTATTTCATTTTTGTGAGGATTAATTAATAGTTTGAATTTCATTTTTGACTCCTTTCAAGATAGATTATATTTGATGAACATGAAAATAGCAGGATTTTGTAGTTATCGGTAAATTTATTAGAATAATCGGTTAAGATGATTAGGTTCTATACACCAAAAAACTAGTGCATGTTAAATTAATGCACTAGTTTTTCTTACTTCTAATCATATTTGCTCCATTGATCTTGCAACTTTTCAATTAAAGGCATGACACGATTTTTATTTTGCTTTAAATAGACAGCATAAAATTTTTGATGGGCTACTTTATCTGATAAAGGACGAGCAGTTCGATTATTAGGTAAATTCTGGCCCCATTGAGAATCTAAGCTAGTTAAGTTAGTGGTAAAGAAAGGAAGCACTGAATATTGTAAAATTTCGCTATATTCAGTTGATTCATTTTGAAAAATGATCTTGCTATCTGAGATTTCATCATGATAGATCTTAGTCCAAAAGCCAATTGGAGAAGGGCTTAAAATAGTTTTACCTTTAAGCTTCTTGAAGGATAATTCCTTATTTTTATTTAATTTGCATTCAGATTGAAGATTAACCGACATTGATTCTGTGCCTAGATAAGTTGAGGTAATATCACGGTCTTCAATTGGAAAGTTTATTAAAATGCAAGTTAGTTGATGTTCACTTAGTAGCTTTTCAAAATTATTTTCAACTAAATTATTCTTAATCTGGATATTTTTATCATGTAGAGATCGGAGGACAATTCCTGGTCCTGGAGCATTGAAGCCGACGACTAGGGTAGTCTGGTCTTTATCAAACTGTTTAACTTTTTTAGTGAAGTCTAAATTATCGTTGATTAATTTCTTGGCTTCAAGTGCTGTATATTTCCCGGTTTCGCTTAAATAAAGTTTATTAGGTTTACGAATAAAAAGCTTCACGCCTAATTCTTCTTCGAGTTTTTTCATAGAATGTGTCACAGCAGGCTGAGTCAAGCCAAGAAATTCTGCGGTTTTAGCGATGGTACCATATTTAGCATATGCAACTAATTCTTCAAGTAAGCAATTTTCAATCATAACTACATCTCTGTACTATAAATTAAATTTATCCTAGCATTAAAAAATGTGAATTTTCAAGTATTAATTAACTCAATATAATCATTTATGAAAATTGAAGTTAGAAATATTGAAAGAAGAGTGACTTATGGCACGAGTAGTAATTTTAATAGGAAGTCCGCACTATGATGGCGCCTCTCAAAAATTAGCAGATAATTTTGAAAAAGGAATAAAAGAAGCTGGAAATGATGTTTACCGTTATGATGCAGGTTTGCAAGGTGAAGGCCAGCCACATTTTTTGCAATTAGAACATGCACCAGGCATGGAAGTTGGTATTCCAGATAATGATTTGGTAGAAAAAGGAGCAATTCCTATTGGTGGTTTAACTTTTGATGGAATTCCTAATTCAATTAAGCAACCTAACGGGATGAAATTGAATAGTATGGGAAAGCCTAATAAGATGAATTCAACTTATAAGCAAATGACAGGTGTAAGAGAGCTTTATCTGAAAAATCATGTAAAGGTTCTAAATATTGTGGGTGATGTTGGTGATAAGACGGATGGAAGAGTCGATAATATCTCGACTTTGTCACTCCAATACCTAGTTAGTGGAGGTAATAGTTCTTATAGAGTTTTAAAGATAAATGGTAAAAATGCACAACATTCAAAACTGCATGAAAATGCTCAAGTTGATCAAGCATTAATTAAGTTTTTATGGAATAAATAGAGTTACTTAATATATCTATTGTAAAAGAATAAAACAGGTGCTATTATTACAGCATAATATTATTCAATGAAAGAAGGGTTTAGGTTGCGCTTTTAATCTTGTAATTAGCATCATAGTCCAAATAGTAATTTATATTATGGAGAGACTATGTACTTTTAGCAGGATTAAAGCCTAGGCCTTCGATTATTACAATTCATTTTCGTAAGGAGAGAGTCTATGCTTGCTAGAAGTATGGGCTCTTTTTGTGCGAGGTGGTTGGATGAGTAATCTTAAGATTAGTAGGTTATCTTTTGAATATGAAGACAGCAATAGATATATTTTTAAAAATCTTAACCTAGACCTTGATACTGATTGGAAACTAGGTTTGATTGGTCGAAACGGAAGAGGTAAAACTACTTTTTTAAACTTACTGCGAGGTAAGTATTGTGGAACTGGTCAAATTCAAGGTAATGCCAGCTTTTCATATTATCCTGTAAAAATTCAAAATTCTAAAAACATTACTTTTTATGAGTTACAAGATCAGGTTGCCTTTGAACAATGGAAGCTGGAACGAGAGTTAACTCTAATGAATTTAGATCCTGATTTATTATGGCAGCCTTTCAATACCTTGAGTGGTGGTGAGCAAACCAAAATTTTGCTAGCTTTATCATTTACAGATCAAGATTCTTTTCCTCTAATTGATGAACCAACTAATCATCTAGATGAGACAAGTCGTAAACAAGTAGCAGAATATTTAAATGGGCATGATCAAGGATATATTGTAGTCAGTCATGATCGAGATTTTTTGAATCAGGTAACTGATCATATATTAGCGATTGAAAATACAGCGATTCATTTGTATCAAGGAAATTATTCAACATATGAGGTAACTAAAAAAAGGCGAGATGATTTTGATCGTGAGAAAAATAAAAAACTTACAGAGCAAGTAAAAAAACTAAATCAAGAAAAGGTACAATTCCATAATTGGGCAGCTAAAATAGAGGCACGTAAGAAATTAGGAATGAAAACACAGCATATCATCAATCGTCGAACTAGATTAAATAAGGGAGCGATCGGACATCAAGCTGCAAAGATGATGAAGAAGTCGATTAATGCACGCAATCGCATGGATAAAAAGATTGCAGAAAAAGAAGGGATGCTAAAGAACATTGAGGCTGTTCCCTCTCTAACTATGAATTTTCAAGCAGACTATCATCGTGAGATTTTGCAACTTAATGATCTTAGCTTGCAACTAAAAAATAGTAGAGAACTATTTAAAAGCTTGACTTTGTCTTTGAATAATCATGAAATTATTGCTATTGAAGGTAAAAATGGTTCTGGAAAGTCAACATTAATTAAGTATTTACTGGGTATCTCTCAAAATCTAATTGCCAAAGGTAATTATGAGCTAATTGAAAGTTTGAAAATCTCTTATTTACCACAAGAATTTGTAATGTATAGCGGGTCATTAAAAGACTTTGCTAAAAAATATCATTTGTCTTATGAAGCTTTGTTGAGCAATCTTAAGAAAATGGGATTTGCGCGTGCTGATTTTACAACTAGAATTGAAAAAATGAGTATGGGACAACAGAAACGAGTAGCTTTGGCTAAGTCATTGACAGAACCTGCTAATTTATATTTATGGGATGAGCCAGCAAATTATTTAGATGTATTCAATCAAGATCAATTAATTAAGCTTCTTAAGAGTGTGAAGCCAACGATGTTACTAATTGAGCATGATCCTTACTTCATTACATCGGTAGCTGATCAGCAGATTAAATTAACAAATTAACTAGGTATTTCTATAAAATAATCTTATTAGGAAAAGTAAAATTGTAAGATATATTGGTTGGAAAGTCCGATTATCATAGGCAAATAAGCTATAGAGGTGATAAACATGAAAAATGAATTTTGTCACGATGAAATGAAATGTCAGAAAAATTGTCCTTGTGCAGATAAGGATGGCATTTGCCACTGCAAAATGGTAAATAGTAAAGAATGTGTTTGCAAGAGTCATTGTAAGGAACAAGAAAAGTAACAAAAGAGCGCCAGTAGATTTAGTTTAAGTTTACTGGCGCTCTTTTAAATAAAAATCACATAATTTTGTTGCGTTTAACTGGAAAAAGAAATGAAATAACTGGAACTATTAAATAAAGAATCATTGCTAGTTTTGCATTGAATAATGACAGAATGATCAATATTACATTTAAAAATAAAGTAACCGTCATTTTTCTAATAAAGGAGCGGCTAATAATAATTCGCATGATTTGGGAATAGCGCGCAGTATTTTTAGCACCAAAATATTGGATTAGATATTCTAAGATTTTGGCAATTAAAAAAACAATCCCAAAATTGGCTACAGCGAAAGAAGAATTTTCAGCCATAATCCATTTAGTCATGACTGGCAGAAGTGATAAATCCGCTAGAAAAAAGAAGTCTAGAATGGCAATCGCTTTTGAAGGTTTGAAAATATAGTATGAAAAAGATAAATGTAGATCATACCAGAAATCTGCCACAATAAAAAAAGTGATTAAAAAGACAGCAATGTTGCTAATGAATTGCTGATAATGAATTTCATGCAGAGCAGGTTGAATTTCTAAAACAATAATTGTAATAATAATGGCCATCACTCCATCGTTAAAGGCTTGTAGATGTTCACGTAGGCTTTCAGGTTCTTTCTTTTGGGCCTCAGCTAATTCTTTTTTGACATTTTTTAATTTATCTTTTTCTTGGTCTGAGAACTGATTAAAATTGTGTTTTCTGGGATTTCGTGGCATAGTTATTCCTCCGATTAAATTAATGTGATAATCAATAATTACTTTAGCATAATTTTTTACAATCAAGCTAAAAATTGATTCTTACAAATTAATATCATAATTTGCTTTTTGGACAAATATAAAGCATGATAGACAGTAATCAAATATTAGGGGGGATTAGTTTGAAAAAAATAATAGCTAAGCCTGTTGGAATGTTTGAATTATTCTATGATTTAGTTTTCGTATACGCAATTTCTCGAATTACTGCAATGATTCATCATCCTGTTAATGGCAGTATTCCTTTAGTTACTTTTCTTCAATTTTTATTGGTTGTAATTGTAGTAATGCAAATTTGGCTTTATCAAGTTATCTATTTTAACCGATATAGCAAAAACAGATTTTTAGATATTGGCGGTTTAGTTTTAAATATGTATGTAGCAGTTTATCTGGCTAACAATATTAATACTGAATGTCGATTTAGTATTCGTAATCTGTTAACATTGCTACTAATTTTTGCACTAGGAGTAAGTTACTTATGGGTTGTGATAAAATCTAAAATAGGTATTTCAATCTGCCTATTAATTTGGAATTTGTTATTTTTCTTAGAATTTTATATTAAAGGCAATAAAAATGAATTCAGATGATCAATTTATCAAGTGGGCGACAGATTTACAAAGTTTAGCTCAAGCAGGATTGCATTATGGTCATGATGTATTTGATCATGAGCGCTATGAAAAAATCCGTAAAATTGCAGGCGAAATGATGGCAGCTAGGACAGGACTACCTAAAGAACAAATTAAAACACTCTTTTTGGGTGATGAGGGCTATCAAACACCTAAGATTGATACGCGAGCAGCAATTTTTAAGGATAATAAAATTTTGCTTGTCCGTGAAAAAATGACTCAGGAATGGTCATTGCCAGGCGGCTGGAATGATTATGACCAAACTACAGCACAAAATTGTGTTAAAGAGGCATATGAAGAAGCAGGTAGAGTAGTTAGACCCGTCAAAATTATTGCAGTTCAAGATCGTAATCATCATAATAAACCAATTTTGGCCACTAATATTACGAAGATATTTTACCTATGGAAAGAAATTAGTGGAGAATTTAAGCCGAACGATGAAACTGATGCTTGTGATTATTTTGCATTAGATAATTTACCGAAGCTTTCACTTGGGCGAAATACTGAGGAACAAATTACCATGTGTTTTGCGGCAAATAATGATCCTAATTGGCAGACTCAATTTGAATAGAAAATTTGAAAAATAAATAAAAAAGTTGTTGACAACGATTATATTTTGATTAAAATAATTATTAACAAATTTAATAAATCTGAAAACAAAGAGAAAGAAGAGTAATTTAGACTTAATTTACAGCGAGTCTCGTTAGGTGTGAGGAGATAAATCCTAAGTTTAAATGAAAATCACTTTCGAGTTCTATTTCTTAACTTAAAGTAAGAAGTAGTGGGAGCACCCATTATAGTGCCTACGTATCGTCGAGTAATTGACTGTACGTGAAAGGTATTGCTAGCAATAGTGATATAAATAAAGACGCTCAAAGCGTCCCTCAGTTGCAATTTGCAGCTGAGGGTCTTTTTTGTTTATCAGGGATGTTTTGGAGGAGAGAAAATGACAGATCATACATCGAAAAAACTTACATGGAAAAATTATCTCGTTGTTGCTTCCTTGCTGTTTGGATTATTTTTTGGGGCTGGTAACCTAATCTTTCCATTACATTTAGGACAACTAGCTGGAGCAAATTGGGGAACAGCTGCAGTTGGCTTTTTGATCACAGGGGTTTTATTACCATTATTATCTGTATTAGCAGTAGCAATTACTCATGCAAACGGAGTATACGACATCGGTAAGCCGCTGGGTGCCGGATTTGCAGTAGTATTTATGGTTTTAATCCATGCCACAATCGGACCATTGTTTGGTACCCCAAGAACTGCAACCGTTTCTTTCACAGTTGGTATTGCACCATTTATGCCGAAGAATATGCAAAGTTTCGCTTTACTTGTTTTCTCAGCTTTATTCTTTTTAGCTGCTTTTGCTTTTTCTTATCATCAAAATAATATCTTGTCTAACGTTGGTAAGGTATTAAATCCATTATTCTTGGCATTGTTATTCCTAGTGTTTCTTGTAGCTTTTGCTCGTCCGTTGGGTAATCCACAAACTGCAGCAGTAACTGCTGCTTATAAGCATGGAGCATTAGTAAATGGCTTCTTAGAGGGTTATAACACAATGGATGCCTTAGCAGGCTTAGCCTTTGGGGTTACGGTTGTTACAGCTGTTCGTGGCATGGGACAAAAAGATGCTAAAAGTGTTTCAAAAGTTGTTGCTAAATCAGGTGTCTTGGCCGTTTTAGCAATCGGTTTTATCTACTTGCTATTGATCTTAATGGGTGCAATGTCACTCGGACGTTTTGCAGTTTCTGATAACGGTGGGGTAGCCTTTAACCAAATCGTTAACGTTTATGGCGGTGTCTTTGGTCAAGCTTTACTTGCATTCTTATTGACAGTTACCTGTTTGACTACTGCAGTTGGTTTGGTTGCTGCTTTTGCGCAAGACTTTCATAAGCATTTTCCTAAGGTAAGTTACCACGTTTGGTTAGCACTTAGTTGCTTGGCATCATTCTTAGCCGCTAACTTTGGTTTGGATCAAATCATTTCATGGTCAACACCGATGTTAATGTTCTTATATCCTTTATCCATGGTTTTGATCTTGCTATCAGTTTGTTCACCATTGTTTAATAAGGCAGGTGTAGTTTACTTTTTCGTAATCCTATTTACTGTTGTGCCAGCCTTAGGCGATATGGTGGTTGCTTTCCCAAGTGTAGTTAGTCAAAGTTCATTCGGTTTAGCAGTAGCTTCACTTAGAAGTCATTTGCCACTTGCCAGCATGGGTTTATCATGGTTAGTGCCAGCACTGGTAGGTTTAGCAATTGGTTTAGTTGTATATCATGTTAGAAATAAAAAGACAGTACCGGTTTTAGAAAAAGACTAAAATTTGTGTATTTTAGATGAAGGCAGTGATTGCCTTCATTTTTTTGCTTCTGAGATGAATAGTTGTGAATAGACATGATAAAATTAAAATGAAATTATTTTAATAAGGAGAACCACATGCTTCAAGTACGATACGGTACTAACTTAGCACCAGAAATTAAAGAAAATAAGATTGATATTATTAAGAATGAGCCTTTTACTGTTTGGGATGCAGGTGTAATAAATATTCAAAAGCAAAAGTACTATTTATTAGTTGAAAAAGACACTAGTTTTCCAATTTTATTAACTAAACTTGATGCCAAGCTATTTAATGATGTTTTTGCTAATGCGATTAAAAGCTATGACTTTATTTTGTTTAAACAGCAACAAAAATTAGTTTCAGCGGTAAAGTCCAAGCAAATGTCTTTTTACGATACTAAAAGCCAAGCTAATTTAATGCTAGAAAAAATTCGTAAACTTATAGAGGATAATCAAAACGAATATTTAAATTTGATTGATGTTGTAAAAGATGAAAAGAATATGGTAGATAAGCTAACTGTAATGTCAGCGGCTATTTTTGCCTTGGATAGTCAGATTGGACAAAATTTTATTTCTAAGATGATTGATGAGGTTAGTACGTATTTCCCTATTAAGCCGCAAAAACCAAATCGAAGATATAAGTATGTTGACTTAGTGCCAAAATTTGAAGATTTCTCTAATTTTGAAAAATATGAAAATAAACCAGTAAAAGGCAATGAAAAGATTGTTGCTAAAATTAAAGAAAATAATCAGAAACTCATTGATCAATATGCTAAATATGTACCAGCAGGAATAGGATATCTCCAACCTGATCAAATGCTGCCGGATTATCTAAATCATTATTTATTACGTAATAAGATCCATTTAGTTACTAATGATTTAGGAGAAGCGATTTCTTATTTATGGATTATGATATCTAACAATAAACTACATCCGCTAGAAATAGAGCAGATTACAAATACCTTGAAAAATTTCTATGTATTTTTGAGTAGAGTAGGTCTTATTCGTAAAACTGATAGTAAAGAAATAGGGATGAATATTGACTGGGTAACTGAAGAAATTAATTCATACTCCGATCAAAGCCTGGATGATGATTTGATAAACGACATGATAGCGGCAATTGAAGCAAATCCGAAAAAGATTTTGGAACTTGAAGATTTAGATCTGTCTCCTCAGGATTTGTCTAGAATTTTAGAAGGCTTGCGAAAAGATCTTGAGAGTCATGATAAAAAGCAGAAAACACGAAAAAAGGCAATTTTTGAAAATCAAACTCGCAATCGAGCTACCTATGAGATTAGAGTAAAACTAAAGTCTTTTAAACCATCTACTTGGCGTAGATTTATTATTAGTGGCAATACATCCGTGAAAACTTTAGAAGTTGCCATGCTAGATATGTTTAATGCTGATTTTGGACATATGTTTGATTTGCTGAATAAAAAGACGCAGGAACGCTTTGAAAATGTAGAAAGTATCGCTGAAGCGGAAGATTGGGATCCGGCTACAGGCATAGATTATGAAAAAGCGAAGGTCTCATATTTTGAAAAAGGTGATAAGTTATTATTAACTTATGATTATGGCGATAGCTGGGAATTCGAAGTAGATATTAAGAACATCACTACTGATCAAGCAGCTCCTAAGTGTCCAAAGATACTTTCTGGAAAAAGTTATGGAATAATTGATGACATTGGTGGTGTATGGTCTTTGCAAGATTATTACGATACGCCTAAAGATAAAGTAGATCCTGAAATGATTGATTTGTTAATGGGTGGAGAAGCAATTAATTTAGATAATTTTAATAAGGAAGAACTTAATCAAAGAATGGAACAATATAAGAACTAAAGAAAAAAAGATTACCTTAGCATATGTGTATATACTGAGGCAATCTTTTTTAAATTTTACAGCAACTTTTTTAATTCATTTACAGCAGTATTATAATCGGGCTCATGAGTAATTTCATCAACAATTTCACGATAAACGATTTTACCGTTAGGCTCAAGAATCCAAACACTGCGTGCTAATATTCCAGATGCTGGTATTAGTAAGCCAGTTGCTTTACCAAAAGATAATTTTTCATCAGACATTAATTGCATATTTTTAACACCTTCAGCCGCACACCAATTTTGTTGGTCTTTGATGGTATTAGTTGAAATAGTTAAAAAGTTAACGTCAGGAAACCGATCCATTGTTTTGTTAAAAGTCTTAGTTTGAATACTGCAAACGGAAGTGTTGATGTCTGGCACAACGCTGATTAAAGTATTTTTACCTAACAAATTATCTTTAGTAACTTCTTGCTTATTTTTGTCTAAAACTGTAAAGTTAGGCATTTCATCGCCAACCTTAGGTGGTGTGCCAATTAATTCAACTTCTTTTCCTTTAAAAGTAACTTTCATGAAATTCCTCCTTTTATTATCTTTTAACTTAAATATAGCAAACTTAGTTCAGTAACTTAAATATTTAGCTTACAGATATTAATTTTTAGGATTTTAAATTTTACTTTTGAATTTTAGCATCTTGTATTTTGAATTTAACCACTTATTTAAATAGTGAATTCGGAAAGGAAGACTTTTTATGTTAATTAGAACTTTTAGCTTATTCTCAATAATGATGTTGTTAAATAATTGGTCTATCAATATTTGGACATTGTTTATTTTTATTCTTTCATACGTTGTTATTTGGATAACAATCAAGTTAACACAAAATCGCCAAATTAAGAAACGTAATAGCTAATTAATAATCTTTATTCATTCGCTTTATGCATAGCTAACTATTACCAATAAATATTTTTTTATAATAGTTATTTTGATTTACGATTTTTATTTTTTAAATCATTTAACGAAATACTATTTTGGCTTGCAATGAGAGCATTATTTTTGCGAAAGAGAATTGCAAAAGATTCATTAGTAATTTGCGTCTCAATTGCAGAACCTTGAATTTGAGTAAAGAAGTCGCTATTGATAACTATTGCATCTAATTTTCCCTCATTAAATAGATTAACTAGTTCTATACTGTTAGAACTGATCTTTAATCTTTTAAATTGATTAAAATTTTCAGCAAAAATATCGGGCATCAGATAGGCACTTATATTATCAAATACCCCGACTCGTAAGGTGGTTATAGTTGGCTTCAGTAACTTAGGAACAGGACAATTGGGTGCAACTGCTATTCCAATTTTGATTGCTTTATTAGCTTTAGCTCTGTTAATTTGGAGATCTAATCGAATTAAAGTACCAATTTTGGATCTAAAATTATTTAAAAATCATAGTTTTACAGGTCATATTATTGGTTTTTTCTGCATTCAACTAATTTCTTTGGGTAATGCATTTTTATTGCCAAATTTCATTCAATTGGTTAATCATAATACTGCTTTTTTAGCAGGCTTGATTGTTTTGCCAGCAGGAGTTGCTGGTGCAATCATGGGTCCAATTGGTGGTCGGTTGCTAGATAATTATGGTGCACGCAAACCTGTTTTATTTGGTGTAAGTTTGATGTTGCTTGAAACATTGTTTTTTGCAGTATTACCTAATCAGATGAATAATATTTTTATATTGATAGTTTATATCATTTACATGGCAGGAATGGGAATGATATTGGGAGATGTTATGACTGATACTTTGGCAGTGATTGATGAGAGTGAAACTACTCAAGGCAACGCTATTCTAAATACTGCTCAACAATTTGCCGGTGCTGTCGGAACTTCAATTACTTCAGCAATCGTTGCTTCTAGTCAAAAAGGTACTAAGTCAGCTGATTTAACCAGAATCGGAACACAGCATGCATATATTTTTCTTTTATGTTTAGTTATTTTAATCATGGCTTTATTTATCAAATATGTTGGTAGAAGAACTGCAACTAAGTAAAGGATCACATATTCAAGATATTGCTTTTTCAAAAATTATCTGCTATTATTTTACTTACAAAAAGTAAGTAAAATAATTTAGGAGTTGATAAAAATGAATATTGAATTAGGTATCTCATCATTTGGTGAAACTACACCATTAGAAACAACAGGAAAAGCAATTAGTCATGATCAAAGAATCAGAGACTTATTAGAAGAAATCATTCTTGCAGACAAATTGAATATTGATGCATTTGCAATCGGTGAACACCATCGCAAAGATTTTGCTGTCTCGGCACCGGAAATCATTTTAGCAGCTGCTGCTTCGAAAACTAAGCAAATCCATCTTTCAAGTGCTACTACAAATCTACCAACAATTAATCCAATTAGAGTTTATGAACAATATGCAACAATGGATGCAATCGCACCAGGAAGAGTTGAAATCATGGCAGGACGTGGATCATTTACTGAGGCATTTGATCTATTCGGTTATGATTTAGAAAATTACGATGAACTTTTTATTGAAAAACTAGAAATGCTACTCAAAATGAACAAAGAAGAAATTCTCGATTGGCCAAAAGGAAAGTTTACACCTAGAGTTGATCATAAAGGAATTTATCCGCGCACTAAAAAGCCAATCCCTATTTCTGTAGCTACAGGCGGAAGCATAGAATCGACTATTCGAACTGCAGAGTTAGGTTTGCCAATCGTTTATGCGATAATTGGCGGTAATCCTTTGCACTTTAAACCACTAATTAAGTTGTACAGAAGAGTTGCAGAAAAAGTTGGCAATGATTTAATGAAGATGCCAATTGCTGCACACTCTTGGGGCTGGTTAAATCATGATAAAGACAAAGCAATTAAGGATTACTTCTATCCTACCAAATTGTTAGTTGATCAAATTAGTACGGAAAGACCGCAATGGACAGGGATGACATATGAACAATATCTTGAATCGATCGGAGAAAATGGTGCAATTTTTGTTGGCGATAGCGAGACAGTTGCAAATAAGATCATCAAAGTCATGGAAGAACTTGGGTTAACTCGCTTCTATCTTCATTTGCCAATTGCTTCAATGCCGCATGAAGATGTGATGAATGCCATTAGAATTTATGGCGAAGAAGTAGTGCCGAAGGTGAAGACGTATTTTCAAAAAAAGACTGAGCAAGATCGTCTTAAATTAAAGTGGAAGAATTAAATAGAGAGTAATAATATAGGGTTCAAGAGTCTAAATGACTTTTGAACCCTTTTTCACTTTTAGAGATAAACCTAAGGAGGATGCTTATTATGATCATTCGCACCGTAACAATGGATGATTTAAATGAAGTAGTAGAACTGGAATCTGACGCATTTAAGATGACTAAAAAGCAAACTGAACAAGATATGATTGGTAGAATTGAGAATTATCCTGATACTTTTTTAGTTGCACAAGAAGATGGAAAAGTGATTGGTCATATTTTTGGTCCTGCTTTTAATAAACGCTATATTGAAGATGAATTATATTTTGAAAATCATCCTAATCAAAAAGATGATCGCTATCAAATGGTCTTGAGTTTAGCGGTCTTGCCTGAATACCGCAAACAAGGCGTAGCGACAAAATTAATTGAAGCAATAGCGCAAGAGGGCAGAAAGCAAAATCGTCAAGCTATATCTTTAACTTGTTTACCGAAATTGATTAAATTTTATGAAAAACGTGGTTTTTATAATGAAGGCGAGACCAATGATGATATTCCAGATCCAACTGGTGTTACTAGCGTAAATATGGTAAGGGCTTTGTAAAATGACGCAATTAACTGAAGAAATGTATGCAATTTTTGATCGGGATGAATTTTCTTTTAAAAAATTGAAATCGCAATATTCTGAAGATGAATTAGCGCAAATAAAAACAGATTTTAAAGAAATTTGGCAGACCTGGAAAGAAATAAACTTAAATGTTTATCAAAAATTACCACAAGATAAATTTGCTAAAGTTCATGTTGAAAGTTGGACCAATGGTTGGAACTTACGCGATCATTACTGGGCAGCTTATCGTTTGAATGCTTTAGCCGATAAAAGTCCATGCATCGGCGTGATGCTGGATAATAAGCAGCTGCAGGTTTATCTTATGTTTCAGCATTATAAGAGTGAAAAGCGCGGCGATAATCCTGAACAATACAATAAATTATTAACTGATCTTCCTGATTGGGCAAAAGGGCGGACAACTAATAATTGGTACTTATGGGATAAAAACGAAATGGAGTTTGCTGATCATTTATCCTTAAATGAGTATTTAACAGATGCTGAAAAACAGACTTCATTTAATAAGGAAGCAACTCAATCCAGTTTCCTATTAGGAAAATTTGCTTTTAGAAAGCAAGATCAAGTTGCAGATATGGAAAACTTCATCTTAGATGGTATTGGGCAGCTATTGCCGTTATATCGAAAGTTAGCAAATTAAAATACGTTAAAATTGTATTTTAAAGTGTTCATGCTACATAATAAAAGTAAATACTGCTGTTATTGTTTAATTGAAGGGATAACAAATGAATATTTATTCAATTATTGGCATGATCATTTTAGGTTTAGTTACCGGCACAGTAACTAGTATGATTGTTGCCTTAATTTTTGTATTCTTAGGAATTGCCATGTTTGTTGTGCATTTAATTAAGTGAAATCTATATGTAAAAGTAATAATGCAAAATAACAAATTGATATTTTTTGAATAAGTATTGCTGTGCTATATTGAAGGTGTTACTGCTCCATCATTGGTGCAATTGATTATAATCCTTCTGCAGGTACAGTTCTCCTTGATAAAAAATAAAACTAAATTCATCAACGTTATCTAATAATGATATAATGTCTGTGTTGGATTTTTTAGAAAAGAGATAAAAACAAAAATGAATACAATCGCATTTAACCAACAATTATCAGATAAGTTGAACGAAGAACTTAATCCAGAATTGTTCTCTACCCCAGGTAAGGGTGAGATTACAGTTGTTGCTAATGAAAAGAAAGACTTACGTGAGTACCGTATTATTACTAAGGATAATAAAGTAGTCGATGTAGTCGATGCATATGATGCAGATCATGATGCAGCTTATCAAAAGATGATGGATTTCTTGAAGAATTACCGTTAATAATTGAATTAAACTAATGGGCTAGAAGCTTGATAATGAGTTTCTAGTCTATTTTTTTGCCAATTTTTCCTAATGAATTAGCTAGATATAGTAATAATTTTGCCGTTCAAGTTATTTTTTTAACCACTTAGTAAAAAGTGATTGAATATTAAAAAAATAGCAGTAATATTAAGCATAAATAAGATATTTTTAATATTTTAATTTGCTTGGAGATGAGACAAATGAGTATTAAAGGGATTTTTAAGGTCAATAAAGCTAAATTCATTTTAATTTTTCTAATGGTTATCATTGGTACGACCGTTGATGCTGCTTCGCAATATTTGATGACCCCGGCCTTTAACCAGCTAAAGAAAATGAATTTATTTGGCTTTATTATTTTTATTTGTTTGGCTATTGGCTGTGATCTAGTTAGATTAGCCTTGATTACTAGTTCAGATTACTTATACGGAAAGCAATCACAATCTTATTTGCATCAAATTCGTGTAAAAATTAGTCGCTACTTTTTTAAAAATGAAATTGCCCAAACTGCTAAAGTGCAAAATGAATTGGTTGCCAATCTTGATCAGCTAACACAGAATTATTTAAAACCAATCAAAAATGGTTTTATGTACTTGTTGTCTGTGCTTTTCTCAATTGGAATTTTGTTTTCATTTAACTGGCTTTTAGTAGTAATGACGGTGATTTTAACTGCAATTTCATTATTTTTGCCTAAAACTTTTGAAAAAATGACTTCATCGGCCACAATAAAGGTTACTAAAAAAAATGAAAAGTTCTTAAACACTTTAGCCAAGTGGATGAGTGGCCTGGATGAATTACGAAGATATGCCAGTTTTAATATATTTAGTGAATCAGTTAACCAAAGCGCAGACGAATATAAAAAAGCAGCTGTTCATCAAGGAGCAACTATTGCTATTGCAGATATGATCACCTTTGTAGTTAATATTGTGGGACAAATGGTCTTGATGGTTTTATGTGCTTACTTATATTTGCAAGGACAAATTGTTTTTGGTGCGGTAATTACTACTATTCAATTTAGTTCAACTGTAATGAATGGTGTTTCAGCATTTGTAACGGAATGGAATTTAATTAAATCTACCAAGGATTTGAATAAGGAAATTACTAATCTTCAAGCTCCAGTAAAAATAGCTCCAGATCAGCATCAAGTTAAGAAGATTAACAGGCTAGAAGTAAAAGATCTGGCCTTACAATTCAAAAATGGTGAGTATTTATCTTACCCAGATTTTACAGTTAAGCAAGGTGAAAAAATCTTGCTTACTGGTGATAGTGGAACTGGCAAGTCAACTTTATTTAAATTAATTTTAGGTAAATTAACGCCCAGCCAAGGTGAGATCAATTTTTTTGATCATAATGGTCAAAAATTAAATTTTGATCTTGATGAATTAGGCTATATTGCTCAAGATAATACCTTGTTTCCTGACACAATTGCCAATAATGTCACGATGTTTAATAGTGCTTTAAATAATCAAATTTCAGGTGTATTAGATCAAGTAGGTTTTACCAAGGATTTGGATAAGATGTCTGCTGGACTTAATAGTCAAATTGATTTGGATAAAGGAAATTTATCTGGAGGACAAAGGCAGAAGCTTGTGTTAGCCAGAGCTTTGATTCATCAATCACCTTGGCTATTGATCGATGAAGGGACTAGTGCAATTGACAGTGCTGGGACGAAGCAAGTATTACAAAATTTATTAAATACTCCAAGTACTGTAATTATGATTGCGCACAATTATTCTACAGAATTAGTTTCAATGTTTGATCGACAAATTAAATTGACTAATCGAGGTGACGCTGATTGAGTTTCAAAGGCTTTATTAAAACTAATTATTTAAGATTTATTTACATTAATATTTTATCAGTTATTTCAGGTGTCGCTGCTATTGGTGCAGGCTACATTCAAATGTACTGGCTGACTTATATCAAAGATCGTGCTTGGGTGAAGATTTTACTTGCGACGGCTTTAATGGGGATTTTATGTTTAGCTGCCCAAGGGATGATCTATTATATCCAATTTGTAATTCGAGTGCAGGAAGAAGAATATAATAAAAAGGTGCGCGCTCGTTTGGCTACACATTACTTTAGAGATGGTCAAAATCATCAAGTACCGGCCGTGCAAAATCGGCTGACTAATGATTTAGAAATGATTAGAAAAAATTATTTTGATTGGTATCCAATTGTGCCGTTCTATGGCTCAATGTTTGTTGCGGCATTGGTGGCTCTACTTACAATTAATTGGTCAATCTTTTTGACTAGTGTAGTGATTGATATTGTTTCTTACTTTGTACCTAAATTAGTACAAAAGAAAATGGAACAAGCAACTAATAATGTTTCTGAGCAAAATAAGCATTATCTAGATGTTTTAGCTAAATGGTTCTCTGGCTTAGAAGAATTAAGAAGATATTTTGCTGGTGCTAAGTTATTTCAGGTAGGTGAAAAAACTTCAAGTAAAGTAGAACAGGCTCATGTTAAACAAACGGCTGCTCAACAGCAATTAATTATTTTGAATGGGATCTGTAACATGGTAGGACAAATAATCCTGTTGTCTTTGACGGCTTTTTTGATCACTAAGAATTTAGTGATTTTTGGTGCAATTATGTCTGTCCAAAACTTTGCAGCTAATATTTCGATCGGCTTACAACAAACAATTCAGGCATTAAGTTTTATGAAATCGTCACAGGATTTAATGAAACAAGTTGATGGTGATGCTACTGTGATTGAAAAAGTTAAAGCTGGCCAAGAAGAGACACCAGTAGCATTTTCAACAAAAGATTTGGCTTTGCAGTATCCTAATGGTGAAAAGCTTACTTTTCCTGATATTGCAGTTAAACCTGGCGAGAAAATCTTATTAACAGGAGATTCAGGCGCAGGTAAGTCTACTTTATTTAAATTGATTTTGGGTGAACTTAAACCTAGCACAGGCAAAATTGAATTTCAAAATAGTCAAGGTTTGACAATTAAGCCTAATATGTCAAGAATAGGCTATATTCCACAAGAGCCGAACCTATTTCCGGGTACAATTAAAGAAAACATTACAATGTTCAACAAGCAACTTAATAATCAAGTAGCTCAAGTGCTTGATGAAGTTAATTTTGCGGCCGATATTAAAAAGTTTAAAGCAGGTGTCGATGAAAAAATTGACTTGGATAATTTGAATATTTCCGGAGGACAACGTCAAAAAATCGTCTTAGCAAGAGCTAAGATTCATGACAGTGACATTATTTTGATTGATGAAGGAACTAGTGCAATTGATCAGACGGCGACTATGAATATTTTGCAAAAGCTATTAAAAAGCAAGGCAACAATTGTCTTTATTGCCCATAATTTTAATAAAAAGATGCAGCAAATGTTTGATCGTGAAATTCATTTAATAAAGGAATAAAAAATCAATTAGAGAAAAGACTCCAAAATATTAATATTTTTAATTTGAACCTTGACAAAATGGTGATTTAACCAGTAAATTAATTGCGGGTTATTAATTAGGATAGATTAATTATTGGAGTTGTGAAAATTGAATAAAAAATCTAAAGCTCCTCAACTCAAACGAACAATGACAGCAGGCCAAATGGAGATGATCTCTCTTGGCGGTGCTATTGGTGTTGGTTTGTTTATGGGGTCAACCTCGACTATTAAATGGACCGGTCCGTCAGTATTATTAGCCTACATGTTTGTAGGGTTGATTTTATATATTGTAATGCGGGCATTAGGTGAGATGCTTTATATCAATCCAGGGACAGGTTCATTTGCTGATTATGCAACAGAATATGTACATCCCTTAGCCGGCTATTTAGCGATGTGGGCCAATGTCTTTGAATATATTGTAGTAGGAATGTCCGAAGTAGTCGCGGCAACTGAATATCTGAAGTATTGGTGGCCAAATATTTCAGCATTGTGGTCGGGCATAATTATTATTGCCTTTCTGCTTTTGGCCAACTTAGCTAGTGCTAAAGCCTATGCTTCATTAGAATTTTGGTTTGCCATGATCAAAGTAGTAACAATTATTCTAATGATTATTTTAGGCTTTATTGTTATTTTCTTTGGCGTTGGTAATGGGGGACATCCAACTGGCTTTAGCAATTTATGGTCTCACGGTGGTTTCTTTACTGGTGGAATAAAAGGATTTTTCTTTTCAATGTCAATCATTGTTGGTTCATATGAAGGAATCGAGTTATTAGGTATTTCTGCTGGAGAAGTAGCTAATCCACAAGAGGCAATCGTTAAAAGTGTTAAGTCAGTTTTGTTTAGAATTCTAATTTTCTATGTCGGAGCAATTTTTGTCATTGTAACGATTTATCCTTGGGATAAATTAGACAGCCTAGGTTCACCATTTGTAACGACTTTCGCTAAAGTAGGGATTACTGCGGCTGCTTCAATAATTAACTTCGTTGTTTTAACAGCGGCTCTTTCTGGAGCTAATTCAGGAATTTATTCTTCAAGTAGAATGCTGTTTAAACTGTCACATGATCATGAAGCTCCTGGTATTTTTAAGCATATTTCTAAGCGAATTGTACCCGATCGGGCCATTATGGGCATTTCTGGTGGTATTTTTATTGGTTTTGTTTTGAATGTAATTGCTTCGCAATTCAATCATTCAGCCAGTGACTTATTCGTGATTGTCTTTAGTTCCTCTGTTTTACCAGGGATGATCCCGTGGTTTGTGATTTTGCTGGCTGAATTAAGATTTAGACGACATAACAAAGGTGCAATGCAAGATCATCCATTCAAGTTGCCTTTGTATCCATTCTCGAATTATTTTGCCTTTGCAATGTTAATACTGATTGTGATTTTTATGTTTATCAATCCTGATACAAGAATTTCAGTTATCGCTGGGGCACTAGTCTTGATTGTGGCAACAATTGTCTACTTAGTCAGACATAAAAGTGAATTTAAGAAAAATAATTAAGGTGATTATTCACCTTTTTATTTTTTGTATGAAATACTAAATCTATGGTTTTTCATTATCCAACATACAAGATCTATGGTATGTTAGAAGAAATGTTTTTTGAAAGGTGAAGATAATGGCAATTCTTGAACAACCATATTTGGATTTGTTAGAAAAAATTATGACTGAAGGACATGACAAGGATGATCGAACTGGTACTGGAACTAGATCATATTTTGGTGCCCAAATGCGTTTTGATTTGACACAGGGCTTTCCACTTTTAACGACTAAAAAGGTGCCATTTGGTTTGATTAAAAGTGAATTGTTGTGGTTCTTGCGTGGCGATACCAATATTCGCTTTTTGCTAGAGCATAACAATCATATTTGGGATGAATGGGCCTTCAAAAATTGGGTTCAAAGTCCTGAATATCAGGGTCCTGACATGACTAATTTTGGTTTGCGTAGTCAAAGTGATCCAGAATTTAATCAAGTTTATCAAGCAGAAATGAAGAAATTTGATCAGCGCATTCTTGATGATCCTGCTTTTGCCCAGAAATATGGCAACTTAGGTGATGTCTATGGGGCACAATGGCGTCATTGGGAAAAGCGGACAGGCGGTTTTATCGATCAAATTGCTGACGTGATTAAGCAAATTAAGGAAACGCCAGATTCTCGTAGAATGATTGTCACGGCCTGGAATCCGGAAGATGTGCCAACTAGTGCTTTGCCACCATGCCATGTCATGTTCCAATTTTATGTAGTCGATGGCAAAATTAGCGTGCAGCTTTATCAAAGAAGTGGTGATATGTTTTTAGGCGTTCCATTTAATATTGCTTCATATTCGCTGCTCTTGAACATGATTGCGCGTGAAACCGGCTTAAAAGTGGGTGAATTTGTACATACTTTAGGGGATGCACATATTTATCGCAACCACTTTAGCCAAGTAAAGGAATTGCTGAGTCGGATGCCATATGATTCACCTGAATTGTGGCTTAATCCTGAAAAAAAGCACATTGAAGACTTTGAAATGAAAGATATCAAAGTGCTGAATTATCAGCACCATGGCACGATCAAGGCACCGGTTGCAGTTTAGGAGGTCTCAATGTTAAGTTTTGTTTGGGCTGAAGATCAGCAGCATGGTATTGGCATCGATGGCCATTTGCCTTGGCATCTGCCGGCTGACTTGAAGCATTTTAAGGAAAAGACCATAGGTCATCCGATCATCATGGGGCGAAAAACCTTTGCGAGTTTGCCTCACTTGTTACCAGAGAGAAAACATATTGTTTTAACTCATCGTCAAGAATTAAAGCAAAAATATGCGGGTAATGAGCAAGTGAAGATTGTGTCCACATTAGCTGAATTAAATGAATATCTTCGTCAACATCAGACTGAAGA
Source organism: Lactobacillus sp. UMNPBX1 (assembly GCF_002554085.1). Taxonomy (NCBI): domain Bacteria; kingdom Bacillati; phylum Bacillota; class Bacilli; order Lactobacillales; family Lactobacillaceae; genus Lactobacillus; species Lactobacillus sp. UMNPBX1. The sequence continues at coordinate 36,965 of NZ_PCZI01000007.1, read as the reverse complement.
AATCTGTGCAATTGGTGGAGTTTCAATCTTTAGGGCGTTACTTGATCAAGTTGATCTTTTAGAAAAAACAGAGATCAAAGCTAATTTTAAAACTGATACAGTGATGCCAGCGATTAACTATGATGATTTTGAATTAGTTAATCGCGAAGAGCATCATCATGATGAAAAGAACAAGTATGACTATACTTTTTTAACTTATCATAGAAAAAATAAATAATTGTTAAAAAGTCTCGCAGAGTTGCGTGGCTTTTTTATTTTTCGCTATAATGGATGAAAGTATTTTCAGTATAGGACAGAAAATTATGACAGATAAACAAATAACGGGATTAACTCAAGCTGAAGTTGATCAAAGAATTCAAAATGGACAGGTTAATCAAGCCATTGATGACCAGTCCAAAACAGCTACTCAAATAATTCGAGAAAATGTCTTTACTTATTTTAACTTGATTTTTGCTATTTTGGCTGTGCTATTGGTGTTTGTTGGTGCCTGGAACGATCTGACTTTTTTACCAGTGATTGTTTTAAACACGATTATCGGTATTGTGCAGGAGCTTCGTGCTAAAAAAGTTTTAAGCAAGTTAAACGTGATGAATGCGACGGAAATTATCGCGGTGCGTGATGGGCAAGAAGAAAAAATTCCCATCGAAAAATTGGTTCAAGATGATGTCATTCTTTTACAAACTGGTGACCAGATTCCAGCTGATGCGCGGGTAATCTCAGGTGAGCTGCGGGTTAATGAAGCCTTGTTGACAGGTGAATCTGATGAAATCACTAAGACTAAAGACGCAGAATTAATGTCAGGTTCTTTTGTAGTTTCTGGTAAGGCTTATGCCGTCTTAGAAAAAGTGGGTAAAGACTCATATATTTCTAAATTAACGATCAAAGCAAAGGCAATGGGCAGTGTTGAACAATCTGAAATGGTGCGTTCAATCAATCGTCTGGTTAAATGGGTCGGCATCATCATTATTCCGGTGGGAATTGCCCTATTTAGTCAGAGTTTCTTTTTGAATAATATTGGACTCAAGCGTAGTATCACTTCCATGGAAGCTGCTTTAATTGGGATGATTCCAGAAGGGCTATATTTATTGACTACGATTGCCTTAGCTCTAGCTGCTATGCGATTAGCGCGACAAGAAGTAATGCTGCACGATATGAAGAGTGTTGAAACTTTAGCCCGAGTAAATGTCCTTTGTGTAGATAAAACGGGAACAATTACCGAACCGAAGATGGCCGTAGAAAAAGCTGTTAGTAGCAAGAATTTTACTGGTGATTTAAGTAGCATCATTGCGGATTTTGCTAAAAACATGCCAGCTGATAACGCGACGATGAAGGCGATTCAAGCCTATTTTAAAGATGGAACCAAAACGGCGGATAGCGTTTTGCCTTTTACCTCAGTCAATAAATATTCTGGTGTAATTTTTGGCAATCAGACAACTTTAATTGGTGCGCCTGAAATGGTTTTGCGTGATCAATTTGCGCAATATCAAACTGAATTTGAAAAATATGCGGCAGAAGGCTACCGGGTGTTGATTGCGGCTAATTATCCTGGCGTATTAACTGAAGATAATTCCGCCTTAAAGGAAAATGTACAAGTTCTCGGTTATATTTTATTGTCGAATCCAATTCGTAAAGAAGCCAAGTCAACTTTTCAATATTTTAACCAGCAAGGTGTTGATATCAAGGTTATTTCTGGGGATAATCCTGTAACCGTTGCTCGAGTAGCTAAGCAAGCTGGAATTAATGGGGCAGATAAGTATATCGATGCGCAAACTATTAAAGATGGTGAATATGAGCAGGCCGTGCAAAACTATAATGTCTTTGGCCGGGTTAAGCCTGATCAAAAGCGAAAGTTTGTCGTTGCTTTGCAAAATCAAGGTAATACCGTAGCCATGACTGGTGACGGAGTTAACGATATTTTAGCGATGAAAAAGGCGGATTGCTCAATCGCTATGGCTTCTGGTAATAGTGCTGCAGTGCAAGCTTCACAAGTGGTTTTGCTCGATTCTAATTTTGCTAAAATGCCGTTAGTGGTGAACCAAGGCAGGCAAGTAGTTAATAACATTCAACGTTCAGCCAGCTTGTTCTTGGTGAAAAACATTTTTTCATTCTTGATGGCCATCTTCTCTTTGATTATGACAATCAATTATCCGCTGCAGCCAGCCCAGATCACATTGATCTCTGCATTTACAATTGGCTTGCCGTCGTTTTTATTGGCCTTAGAAAGCAATCACAAGCGAATTCGTGGAAAGTTTATGCCAAATGTTTTAGCTCGGGCAATTCCAGGGGGCTTAACAGATTGGCTGGCAGTTGCAATTTTAGTCATTGCAGGGGCCTCTATCTCACTTGATCATGGTCAGGTAGGCACGACAGCGACTATGTTGCTAGTCTTAGTTGGTTTTATGGTGATGTATCATATTTCGGCACCAATAAACAAATTTAGACTTGCTGTTATGGGCTTATCAGTTATCTGTATTATTGGCTCAACTATCTTTTTCCCAAGATTGTTCTCATTGACAATGCTTAATAACAAATCATTATTTATTTTGGCGGTCTTATTCTGTGCGGCAGTGACTATCTTTAGATGGTTATCTAAAATTTTGGATGGAATCGCCGAAGTGTTGGTTGTCTTTGATCAAAAAGGAAAGAACATGACTTTTGTGGAATTCAAGGAAGCATATGATCGTGGCAAAAATAATGTGAAATAAGAAGATAATGAAAAAGCCAGAGTTTTGCTCTGACTTTTTTACTACCTTAATGATTTTCGATATCCAGCAGCTTGTGCGGCAGCTTCACTGTTGAAGTAAACTGCATTAGCTGATGACATATGATAATTTTGCCCATTCATTACATGGTAGATCTTACTGCGACGATTGCCAACGACTCGGTGTTCTGCAGTGGATACAGTACCTTTGATATGGCGAATGGTTCGTTTCTTGGTTACTCGAGAAGTGGATCGTTTTCTAGATTTTACATGTTCAGCAATAGTACTAGACCCATGTTTAACCTTAGAAGTACCGGTCTTGTAATTAAGCAACATACCAGGTTGCTCATTAAAAATGTAGACATTAAAGCGAGGCCCGTTTTTGCTAGTTGCTTCGGCTTCCATTTCAACGCCGTTAGCCAATAGGTCATTCCCTTTAAATATTGGAGTAACCCGATAGCGGACATAGTTTTTGCTCGAACTACGTAAATATTCAGCAACCTCATTTTCATATTTAAGCATATCCGGATCATTTAATTCACGCGTACCGGTAATCAAATTGCGTGGATTGTTGTTTTGACCAGTCAACTGATAGCCGATTAGATGGCACCGATTATACAACCAACCACTAGCGATTCGTTTATTATGCCAGCCGGTCGGATTCCAAGTTAAAGCCGCACGCTGACTATGTGGCATTAATCTTTTATTTAGTAAAGCATTAGCAGCATGAGCTCGGTTCAAATAATCTAATTGGCTATATTTTTGCCATGGACCTTTTTTCTTGCTCAATGTACTCTTAGAAAACTGCGGCTGATCATGATCAACGGTCACAATTTCTTTGTTGTGGTATTTCAAATTGACTAATGCTTTATCTGAAACAGCATAGACGGTTTGATTGTTGCATGGGACATTAGTATTAGCAAAAGAAATGAATCCAATTGCTGCAGCTAATGAGAGAGCAAAACTTCGAAAGCGATTTTTCTTCATTTTTTCTCCTTAGCAAAAATAAATTATTTAACTATATCCTAATTATACAATGAAATCGCTTTTATCTAATAAAAATTAAAAAAGATGTTGACTAGATTAAAATAAGATGATAACTTATTTATAACAAATCAAGAAAACAACATCTTGAAGGACTGAGTAACTAGAACTTCTATTGATAAAGAGAGCCAGCGTGGTGGTGAAAGTTGGCAAATAGGAGCTAGTGAATATGGGTTTGGAACGATGACCGGTGGTGATATTTAGCTATCGGCGGGGCTGCATCCGTTAACAGTGCAGGCTGTTTTTTGATAGCCAGTGAGGTTGATTACGTAAGTGATCAGCGAATTAAAGGTGGTAACGCGAGCACTCGTCCTTTTGGGATGGGTGCTTTTTTATTTTTATCAAAGTAGGAGTGTATTTTATGAGAAAACGGAGAAGAAGAAATACCATTATTTGGACGATCATTGGGATACTGATCGTGATTGCAGGTTGGTTTAGTTTTGGTCCAGGAATTCCCAGTCAAAATCAGGCAAAAACTGTTACAGTCGGAATCGTTGGGGAAAGTAAAGCCGAAGCCGCAATTTGGAAGTCAATTGCTAAAACGGCTAAGGAAAAATATGGTATTACCTTAAAAACTAAGAACTTTACGGATTACAACCAACCTAACAAGGCCTTGAAGTCGGGCGATATTGACATGAATGCTTTTCAACACTATGCCTTCTTAAAGGATTGGAATAAGGCAAATCACGGTGGCGTTGTCGCCATTGGTAGAACCTACATCGCACCGATCAGACTTTATTCACGCAAGTATCATAAATTGAGTGACTTACCTGATGGTGCCACGATTGCAGTGCCTAACGATGCTACTAACGAATCAAGAGCACTGTTTGTTTTGAAAAATGCCGGCTTAATTAAGTTGAAGAAGGGTAAGACCTTAGTTACTGTAGCTGATATCACCAGCAATCCAAATAACTACAAGATTAAGGAAATCGGTGCTGAACAAACTGGTCGAGTATTGAATTCAGTTGACGCTTCTGTAGTAAATAATGATTATGCTGGTCCTGCTGGCTTGACTGATAAGCAAACGATTTACATTGAACCAATTAACAAAGATTCAAAACAATGGATTAACATTCTTTGTGTCAAACAAGGCAAACAAAAGGACAAGCTTTACCAAGATGTCGTCATGGCTTACCAAACTGCAGAAACTAAGAAGCTAACTAAGAAATACTATGGCAATACGCAAATTGCAGCCTGGGACGTTAAGTTGAAGTAAGGAGGATCAAAAATGAGTATTGTTGAATTAAAAAATGTAGAAGTGGCCTTCCCTCAGAAGAAGGGCGAACCAGTTAAAGCAGTGAATAATGTTTCTCTTTCCATTGAAAAAGGCGACATTTATGGAATTGTAGGCTTCTCTGGTGCTGGCAAGTCAACTTTAGTTAGAACGGTCAATCTTTTACAAAAACCAACTGCCGGTAGTATTACCGTTGATGGCACTGAATTTGTTAAAGATGGCAAGCAGGTGATTTCTAATAAAGAATTGCAATTAAAGCGCAGAAACATCGGAATGATCTTCCAGGGTTTTAACCTATTAAATGAAACGACTGTATTAGAAAATGTAGCCTTTGCCTTAAAACATGAAAAGTTGAGTGATGAGGAATTAGAAAAACGGTCATTGGAACTGCTTGATCTGGTTGACTTAAAAGATAAGGCTGACTTTTATCCAGCTGAATTATCTGGTGGGCAACAACAAAGAGTAGCGATTGCTAGAGCTTTGGCTAATAATCCAGATATTTTGATCTCTGATGAAGCAACCAGTGCCTTGGACCCACAAAATACGCAACAAATCTTGGACCTGCTTAAGCGTTTGAACAAAAAGTTCCACTTAACGGTCATCTTAATCACGCACGAAATGGATGCTGTTAAGAAGATTGCCACTAAGGTCGCCGTCATGGAACACGGCAATGTGATTGAAGACGGCAGTTTGCGAGATGTCTTCTTACATCCTAAGCAGGATTTAACCAAGAAGTTTGTTGGTGGATCACTTGAAGCGATTTCTACTTTGAATTCATTGGCGCTTGATAAGCTTGGCAAAAATGAAGCAATTTATCAATTAGTTTACAGCGTAGCTAATGTGACTAAATCAATCATTATTGAATTGTATAAGCAAATTGGCGTAGAAGTTTCAATGCTTTATGGGAATGTTGAACTTTTGAATGAAGAACCAATTGGTACTTTGGTGGTATTGGTGAAAGGCGATCCAGCTAAGCAAAAGCAAACACAAGAATTTTTGGCTAAGCAAAATGTGACATTTACACGTTTAGATGAAAAGGGGAATGTATATCATGATTAGTTTCTTAAGTAAATATTTACCCAATGTTGTTCAACTTGGCTGGGGCGGAGACGCTGGCTGGGGCACTAGTATTTTTCAGACCTTATTTATGACTTTTTGGTCAGCTATCTTTGGTGGCATTCTGGGTATTATCTTTGGCGTGATTTTAGTTTTAACTAAGGATGGCGGGATTCGGCCCAATAAATTCTGGTACAATTTCTCAGATAAGCTAGTTTCAATCTTCAGAGCGATTCCGTTCATTATCCTGCTTGCCTTTGTTGCACCAGTTACTCAAAAAATTGTAGGTACACAGATCGGAATGAAGGCAGCCTTAGTACCATTAACTTTAGGCGTATTTCCATTTTATGCTCGTCAGGTGCAAGTTGCTTTAGAAAGTGTTGACCCAGGTAAGGTTGAAGCCGCAGAAAGTTTGGGCTCAACTGCGCGTGATATTATCTTTGATGTTTATTTAAGAGAATCTCGCTCAGAACTGATTCGTGTTTCGACGGTGACGATTATTTCTTTGATTGGTTTGACTGCAATGGCTGGTGCTGTAGGTGCCGGTGGTTTAGGTAATACCGCTATTTCATACGGTTATAACCGATTCAATAATGATGTTACTTTAGTAGCTACTGTATTAGTAATTATTTTGATTTTTATCGTTCAAATCATTGGTGACTTCTTTGCTAAAAGAATGAATCACCAGTCTAGATAAAACTATGATCCAGGAAAAATCCTGGGTCTTTTTTTGGAATGAAATTGAAAAAGAAAGCCTTTACAGGTATTATAAATGGTGATTGATAATTAACGCAAACCTTATAGAGCTTAATAAGGAGGAATATAATATGAGCGAAGAAGAATACCGTGTTGAAAGTGACACTATTGGTCCAGTTAAGATCCCTAAAAATGCTTTATGGGGCCCTCAAACTGAAAGAAGCCGCAATAACTTCCCAAGTGGTGAATTGATGCCATTGCAAATTATTCGAGCATTTTTACACTTAAAGAAGGCAGCTGCAGAAAGTAACGTTGAAGTTGGCGATGAACCAAAAGAAAAAGGCGAAGCAATTGAAGATGCAATTGATCATTTGCTAGCTTTAAGCGATACTGACTTGCGTAAGGACTTCCCACTTCATGTTTTGCAAACCGGTTCAGGTACTCAAAGCAACATGAACGTTAACGAAGTTGTAGCTAACTTGGCTAATAAATTGCACCCAGGTTTAGATATTTTGCCTAATGATGATGTTAACCGTGGTCAATCATCTAATGATACTTATCCAACTGCAATGAATATTGTTGCCGTTGAAGCATTGGACAAGTTGGAACCAGCAATTCAACACTTAATTGATGAATTAGTTGTTAAAGAAAAGAAATATTGGAAGACTGTTAAAGTTGGTCGAACCCACTTACAAGACGCAACGCCTTTGACTTTTGGTCAAGAATTATCTGGCTATATTTCTGCTCTTAAACATGACTTATCGTATATTCGTGAATTGAAGCCAACTCTCTACGAATTAGCTATTGGTGGGACTGCTGTAGGGACTGGCTTGAATGCAGCACCGGGAATGACCGAAAAAATTGCTGGTAAATTATCAGAAGTCTATGGTCATAAATTTGAAGTTAAAACTAATAAATTCTGGGGCTTAGCTCACCATTCAGGTCTTGATGTAGTTCATGGTGCCCTTAAAACATTGGCTGCTGATATGTTTAAGATTGCGCAAGATATTCGTTTACTTGCTTCAGGTCCGAGAGCAGGCTACCATGAATTAAATATTCCAGCAAATGAGCCAGGTTCAAGTATTATGCCAGGTAAAGTTAACCCAACTCAGGCAGAGGCTGTGACAATGGCTGCTGCTAAAGTATTTGGTAATGACACCACCATTACCTTTGCTTCTAGTCAAGGTAATTTTGAAATGAACGTCTTCAAGACAGTCATCATTGCATCATTCTTAGATAGTTGTGATATTTTAACTGGTACAATTACTGGTTTTGCTGATAAAATGATTCATGGCTTAACGGTTAATGAAGAAAGAATGGATGAATTACTTGAGAATTCATTAATGACCGTTACTGCCTTGTCGCCACATATTGGCTATCATGCTGCTGCTAAGATTGCGCAAACTGCTGATAAAGAAGGCACTACTTTAAGAGAAGCTGCTTTGAAGAGTGGTAAAGTTACTGAAGAACAATATGATGAATGGATGGACTATATGCAAATGACTAATGTTGATAAGTCTACTCCAGAAGAATAGGGAAAGTAAGAAATGCCAAATACAAAAGAATTAAAGAATAAATATGATGCTATCGTTGTTGGCTCAGGCGGAGCAGGTCTGACTGCTGCACTTCAAGCTCATGAACTAGGTCTAAATGTTGTTGTGCTTGAAAAAAATGAGAAAACTGGTGGTAACACTAGTCGTGCTTCAAGTGGAATGAACGCTTCTGAATCTTTGGTTCAGCTTGACGAAGGGATCATTGATAATAACCGTGACTTCTATGAAGAAACTTTAAAAGGTGGAGGTTTATTAAATGACCGTGCCATGTTGAAGTACTTTGTTAACCACTCTGCTTTAGCTATTTCATGGTTGATGAAATATGGTATTCGTTTAACTGATTTGACCATTACAGGAGGGATGAGTAAGAAACGTGCTCACCGTCCTGCTTCAATGGAACCAGTTGGATTTTATCTAACTTCACGAATGACAACACAGGTGAAAAAAGCGGGTATTGACATCTTTACTGGTGCTAAAGTTACCAAGTTGTTGCAAGATGCTAAGAAGCGCGTTAATGGTGTTGAAGTTGAGACACCAGATGGCATTAAAACAGTTAAAGCTAAGGTGGTTCTTTTAGCTACTGGTGGCTTTGGTGCTTCCAAGGATATCATTAAGAAGTATCGTCCAGACTTAGTTGACTATAAGACTACTAATCAGCCAGGGGCTACAGGCGATGGACTGAAGCTTGCTGAAGCACTTGATGCTCAACTAATGCAAATGAACTTCATTCAGGTTCACCCAACTGCAGATACTGATAATCCGCATGTTTATTTAATTGGTGAAGGTCTGCGCGGTGAAGGTGCTATCTTAGTTAACAAGAATGGTCAACGTTTTGTTAATGAATTAAGTACACGAAAGATTGTTTCTAGTGCAATTACTAATTTGCATGAAGATGGGGCATACTTGATTTTTGACTCAGGTGTACGGGCTCATTTTGCTGCAGTTGAGTTTTATGACCAGATTGGTTTAGTAGAACATGGTACTGATTTGGCTGATTTAGCTAAAAAAATTGGCGTAAATGGTACCAACTTAGAAAAGACCATTGCCGCTTGGAATAAGTCCGTTACAACTGGTAAGGATAAAGAATTTGGCAGAACGACTGGGATGGATCGTGAACTTGATCGTGGTCCATACTTTGCAATTCATGTTCATCCAGCAATTCACTATACTATGGGTGGTATTCATATTAATACTGAAACTCAAGTACTTGATACTAATGGTAATGTAATTGATGGATTATTTGCAGCTGGTGAAGTATCTGGCGGACTTCATGGAAATAATCGAATTGGTGGTAACTCAATTGCCGAAACAGTTATTTTTGGTCGTCAAGCAGGTATTCAGATGGCTAAATATGTTCGTGAAAGTAAATAATATAAGAAAGATTATGTAAAGAGAGCGGTTGGTTAACTGCTCTTTTTCGATAGAAATAATAACACTGGCGAGATTTTGATGGGATATTATAATTTATAATTATGGAATAAATCGTGTCTAATGAAAGCGCTTAGTGTATAATTAATCATGTAGATAAAAAACAGTTTATAAACATTTGAAAGGACTAATTTAACTTATGAGTAGAAAAGTATTTCTTGTTGGTGATGGTGCTGTTGGTTCAACTTTTGCAAATGACTTATTGCAAAATACAATTGTTGATGAATTAGCAATTTTTGATGTAGCTAAGGATCGTCCTGTTGGTGATTCAATGGACCTTGAAGATATTACGCCATTTATGGGTCAAACCAATATTCATCCTGCAGCCGATTATAGTGATGCTAAAGATGCTGACGTTTGTGTGATCACTGCTGGTGTTCCTCGTAAGCCAGGTGAAACTAGACTTGACTTGGTTAACAAGAACGTTAAGATTTTGGAAAGTATTGTTAAGCCAGTAGTTGAATCAGGATTTAATGGTGTCTTTGTTGTTTCCGCAAACCCAGTTGACATTTTGACGACTTTGACCCAAAAGTTGTCTGGTTTCCCTAAGAACCGTGTAATTGGTACTGGTACTTCACTTGATTCAATGCGTCTTCGTGTTGAACTTTCAAAGCGTTTGAATGTCCCAGTTGCTAAGGTTAACTCAATGGTTCTTGGTGAACACGGTGATACTAGTTTTGAAAACTTTGATGAATCAACAGTTGCAGGTAAGGCACTCCGTGATTACTCAGAAATCAACGATGATGTTCTAGCAGAAATTGAGACCGATGTGCGTAAGAAGGGTGGCAAGATCATTGCCAACAAAGGTGCTACATTCTACGGTGTTGCAATGATGCTTACTCAAATTGTCTCAGCTATTTTGGACAATCGTGCAATTTGTTTGCCACTTTCAGCTCCGATTAATGGTGAATACGGTATTAAGCATGACCTTTACTTAGGTACCCCAACCGTTATTAACGGTGAAGGGATCGAAAAGGTAATTGAAACTAAGCTTTCCGATACTGAGCATGCTAAGATGATTAACTCAGCAGACAAGATGCAAGAAGTTTTGTCAGGTATAAACCTTTAATTGATCATTAATTTTATTAAAAGCCCTAGTTGTCAAAAACTAGGACTTTTTCTTAATGACAAAAAAGATAGAAAATAGTATTATATAAGAAAAGATTAATAAAAAAATTAAAAGATAAGAATTAACGAGGTATATCATGACAGTTATTTCACAACAAGAAATTGAAGGCTTTTCTGAAAGCTTTAATTCTAATCCTGAGAATAAAGTAGCTTCTCGTGCTGCTCGTCGTAGTGGTTTGCTTGAAGCTTCATTTAATGACCGCGTATCAGAACGACTTAACCATGTCTTTTCAACTGAACTTGATATTGGCGGTGTAACTGATCAGAAGCATTCTGGTCGTTGCTGGGAATTCACTACTTTGAATGTTTTGCGCCACTACTTTGGCAAGGAAAACAAGGTCAAGGATTTTACGTTCTCACAAGCTTATAATTTCTTCTGGGACAAGATTGAACGTGCTAACGCTTTTTACAATGCAATTATTCGTTTAGCAGATAAACCTTTGACTGATCGTCATGTCCAAGCATGGCTTGAATTTGCTGGTGAAGATGGTGGTCTTTGGACCATGGCCATTAACTTAGTTAAAAAATATGGTGTAGTACCTTCATACGCAATGCCAGAGAGTTTTAATACCAATAATACTACTGCTTTGGCTGAGAACTTGGCTCGCAAGGAACGAAAAGATGCGCTTGTTTTGCGTAAATTAGTCAGTGAAGGTAAGAAGGATGAAGCAGAAAAAACTAAGAAGGAATTCTTGAACGAGATTTATCGCATGGTTTCTGTAGCCTTGGGTGAACCACCAAAGAAATTTGACTTAGAATATCGTGATGATGATAAGAAATATCACTTGGAACGTGATCTGACACCACAAGCTTTTGTCCAAAAGTATTTCAAGAGCTTTAATTTCGATGATTATGTTGCTTTGTCCAACATCCCTAATCATGAATACAACAAAGTTTACCATTTGCCACTTTATGATAATGTTGCTGGTGGTGATCAAGTTAAGTATTTGAATGTACCAATTGAATATTTAGCTCAAGCTGCAGTGGCGCAACTTAAGGCAGGTGAAGCAGTCAGCTTTGGTAATGACGTTTTAAAGCAAATGGAAAGAAAAACTGGCTTTTTGGATACTGAATTGTACAAGACTGACCAATTATTTGACGTTGATACACAAATGAGCAAGGCTGATCGTTTGAATACTGGTGAGGGCTTTGCTACTCACGATATGACTTTAGTCGGTGTTGATGAAGACAACGGTCATATCCGTAAGTGGAAGGTTGAAAACTCATGGGGCGACAAGTTTGGTCACAAGGGCTTCTACGAAATGAGTCAAGCTTGGTTTGAACAATATGTTTACGATGTGATTGTGAAGAAAGAATTTTTACCAAAAGAATTGCAAGAGTTGCTTGATCAACCTGCAATCGATGTAATGCCTTGGGAAAACTTTGGTGAATAAGATCAAAATAACAAAGATCAAGTAAAGAGATCTGGTTTAATTAGCCAGTTCTCTTTTTTTGCATAATTATTTGAGTTTAAATAATTCAAAAAATAAGTAAAAAATCAAAATAATTCAAAATTTGTAACCGCTTAATCCATTGATAAGTGTATAATACTAATTGTGAGTTGTGATGAGTTTTAGTTTTTATAAAAAGGCTTGTTTAACAATAACAAGATAGATTAGGGAGCATAAAGAGGGGAGAGCTACTCTATGCCTGTAGGAAAAAGAATTTATTTAAAGAGGCAAATGCCTGATCCAAAAGTTGTAGCTGGTTTTAAAAAGATCCCAGCTTCTAATACCGCGGATTGCATGGAACGAAATTGTGCTATGAATCCTAGAATTAAGTTAATGTCGAATCCTGATGAGGAAATGGTTGGGCCAGCATTTACGGTTCACACCAGGGCGGGTGACAACTTATCAATTTATGCGGCTTTAAAGTATTGCCAGCCAGGCGATGTGATTGTCATCGACGACGAGGGTGATAACACTAGATCTTTGATTGGTGAGGTAATGATGTCTTACTTACGCGATCAAAAGAAAATTGCAGGTATTGTAATTGGTGGCCCAATTCGTGATATTGATAATTTAAGAAATTGGAAACTGCCGATTTATGCAACCAGTACTACCCCAGGTGGACCATATAAAGAAGGACCTGGTGAAATAAATGTACCTGTTGCTTGTGGGAATGTTAGTGTTAACCCAGGTGATGTGATTTTAGGGGATGCTGATGGAGTAATTTGTATTCCACGTAAAGATGCTCCTGAGATTTTGCCTAAGGCACAAGCTTTTCATGAGCAGGATGAGGCTAAAGCAATTGCCTTTAGCAAAGGAGAAGTTGATTTAAGTTGGGTAGATAAAAGCTTAGCAGATAAAGGCTTTGACATCATTGATGATGTGTATCGTCCATAGAGAATAGGGGATTCTTATGAAAACTTTAGAAAAAGTGAATTATAAAGGCTTTATTTGGCCTTTGATCGTTGGAATTGTATTGTGGTGTATTACTCCATGGCGCCCAAGTGGCCTTTCGGTTCAGGCATGGCAAATGTTTGCCGTTTTCGTTGCCACAATTGTAGGGTGTATTACAAAACCTTTGCCAATTGGTGGTACAACCTTAGCTGGCTTGGTAGTAACTGTTTTAGTTGGCTTAGCACCAATGAAGGACGTTACAAATGCAAAAGGTATGGTAGTTAATCAAGGCCTGCTTAGTTCATTTGGTAACTCTGCTGCATGGTTAATCGCTATGGCCTTCATTATGGCTCATGGTATTAGTAAAACAGGTCTAGGTAACCGTATTGCCTATATTATGATTCAAAAATTTGGTAAGAAGTCATTGGGTATTGGTTATGCGATTACTGGATTGGAATTAATTCTCGGTGCCTTAATTCCATCGAACTCAGCTCGTACTGGTGGGGTCGTTTGGCCAGTTGTTGAATCTGTTTCAAAAGAAGGCTACGATTCTAAGCCAGATGATGCTTCTCGTAAAAAGATTGGTGCCTACATTGACTTTACTGCCTTTCATGCCAATATTTTATCAACGGCTTTGTTTATTACCGGTGCTGCTCCTAACATGGTGGCTCAACAATTAGCCGCACAAAAGGGCTATCAAATGTCTTGGGCAGGTTGGTTTTTCACTGCAATCGTACCTGTTGCTGTATTGGCAGTAATCATTCCATTTGTTATTTACAAGATGTACCCACCTCAGATTAAAGAAACTCCAGATGCTAAGAAATGGGCTGATGAAAAATTAGCAAAAATGGGACCAATGTCAACTCCAGAAAAAATTATGATGTCAGTCTTCATTCTTTCAATTGTTTTATGGGTTTTGTCTGGTTTCTTTAAGATCCCACAATTAGATGCGACTTTTGTTGCCTTCCTGGCTGTAACTATTTTGATGATTACCGGTGTGTTAACAATGCAGGATGCTCTGAAAGAAACTGGTGCTTGGAATATCTTGATTTGGCTTTCTATCCTGATGTTCATGGCTGGTAAGCTGATTTCATACGGATTTATTGATTGGTTCTCCAAATTAGTTCAAAATGGTCTTCATGGTGTTAGCTGGGGCTTTGTATTGGCAATTCTAGTTTTGCTTTTGTTCTACACCCACTACTTCTTTGCAAGTGGAACTGCACATATGACTGCTCTTTATTTGCCATTCTTGTCTGTTGCGGTTGCAACTGGTGCTCCTTTAGGCCTTTCCGCAATGCTTTTAGCCTTTACTGGTGCAATCAACGCATCAACCACTCACTATGCTAATGGTCCTGCCTCAATTTTGGCTACTACTGGCTATGTTAAACAAGGTGAATGGTGGAAGATGAATTTTGTCCTTGGATTAATCTATATGATTATTTTTGGAACTGTCGGAGTTCTTTGGATGAAGATTATTGGTTTATGGTAAAAAATAAGCAATCTGGAATCACCAGGTTGCTTTTTTTGCGTCATAATAGAATTGAGTAATCAAAATGAAAGAAGATTAAAGATGAAATTTAAAACTAATGACGATGTAATTTTGCATTATACCGATACGGGGGATGAAGATAAGCCTGCTTTGATTGGGATCCCAGGTATAGGGGGATCTTGTCAAATGTGGCAAGATTTAATTGACTTATTTAAAAATGATTATCGTTTTATTATGCTTGATCCACGCAATCAAGGACAGTCCGAACGAACCTATCGTGGACAGCGGATTAGTCGTCATGCAGTTGACTTAGAGGAGCTATTAGTTAAGCTCAATTTGCATGATGTAGTAGCTATTGGAAATTCCATGGGGGCTGCCAATATTTGGGCATATTTGTCAATTTATGGCAAAGGTAGACTAAAGGCAATGGTTGATTTAGACCAGTCACCAAAGATGATTGCGGATAAGAGCTGGAAGTATGGCTTTAAAGACCTAACTTGGGATAATTATCCTGACATGCTTAAATTTGATTTTGGCAAGGCTTTTTACCATCACATTGATGAAAAAATGTTTTTGGCTGCTAAAAAGGAATATCAAGAATTCCCATATGATCCAGCCGAAAACTATAACTGTTTAGTTGAAC
The DNA here is from genome assembly GCF_002554085.1 of Lactobacillus sp. UMNPBX1. Classification (NCBI taxonomy): domain Bacteria; kingdom Bacillati; phylum Bacillota; class Bacilli; order Lactobacillales; family Lactobacillaceae; genus Lactobacillus; species Lactobacillus sp. UMNPBX1. The sequence continues at coordinate 21,651 of NZ_PCZI01000007.1, read as the reverse complement.
ATGCGGGGCAAGATTGGCGTGACATGATTTTGGATACGCCAGTTCCCATGCTGGTAATTGCTGGGGAAAAATCGCCATTTTTTAATCCAGAATTTACCCAAGCGATAAAAATGCTGAATCAAGATGTTCAAACGGCGATTGTACCGGAATGTGGGCATTTGCCTCAGGCTGAGCAACCAGAAAAAACGCATGAGATTATTGCTGAATTTTTGAAAAATTTAAAAAATTAATAGATAAATTGAAATAATCAAACTAAGAGAGTAAACTATATTTGTGAAAACGATTACCGAAATAGTAAGGCGGCATATTTATGGATAAAGTCGTTGATTTGTTTTTAAACGACGCTACAACTAGGCAAAAATGGGAAAACTTGTTGGAATCATTGGGGTTAAATGATTTTAGTGAACGCGAAGTTAACGTGATTGATCATACTATTGGGCTAGAAGATGAGGAAGGCAATTTAGTTGGTACTGGTAGTGTGGCTGGTAATGTCTTAAAGTATATCGGAGTCAAGAATGATGCCGATACGCAGGGGGCTCGCTTCAATAAAGTGGTTACAGCCTTAACGCAATATTTGACTAATGATGGAATTTTCCATTCCTTTGTCTTTACTAAAGCAAAGTATGCAACTAGCTTTGAGCATTTGCACTTCAATTTGTTAGCCAAGACGGATCAGGCAGCCTTTTTAGAAAATGGAATGCCTGATGTGAAGGAATTTGTGGCTGAAGTGCCCGAAATAGCAGATCAAGAGCATAAGAAGGTCGCTGCAATAGTCATGAATGCAAATCCGTTTACCTTGGGTCATCAGCATTTGATTAAGATGGCTAGTGAAGAAAACGATTTGGTTTATGTCTTTGTTGTGGCTAATGATGTTTCTTTGTTTAGCTTTGATGAGCGCTTCAAATTGGTGCAAGAAGGTACTAAGGAGTTTAGTAATGTGAAAGTAATCTCTGGCGGAGACTACATGGTTTCACCAGCTACTTTTCCAGCATACTTCTTAAAATCACCTGACGATTTAATTGCTGTACAAACGGTGATAGACGCAGCTGTCTTTAAGAATCAAATTGCACCGGGACTGAACATTACCCGTCGTTATATTGGTAAAGAACCAATTTCAAGAACGACTCACTTTTATAATGTTAGCCTAGCGCATGAGCTTGGTCCTGAGATTGAAGTAATCGTAATTGATCGCTTGGAAAAAGACGGTCAAATTGTTACTGCCACTAAAGTTAGACAGCTGATCAAGGATGGCAATTTAAAAGAGATCAATAAATTCGTGCCGGAAACGACTTATGAATTTATTAAGCAAAACATGCAGAAATTGCAGTCTAAAATTGAGAAAGGAATGAATATTGATGGAAATTAAAACCACAGCAGTTGCGGGAACACTTGAGAGTTCAGATATTCAAATCATGATTTCAAAGGGTTCTAACGGCATTGAGATTGACCTTGAATCAGAAGTAAAAAAGGCCTATGGAGATCAGATTGAAAAGGTGATTACTGACACCTTAAAAGCTTATGGCTTAGAAAATGCCAAGGTTAAAGCAACCGATAAGGGAGCACTGGATTGTGTAATTAAGGCTCGTACTTTAGCAGCTGCACAACGTGCAACCGAAACTTCAGACAAGCCAGATTTGGAGGTACTCTAAATGACATACGTTAAGAATCGTTTGCGTAGAACCATGATGTTTGTACCTGGTAATAATCCTGCTATGATTAAGGATGCTGGCATTTATGGTGCAGATTCGATTATGCTTGATTTGGAAGACTCAGTTTCATTAACGGAAAAAGATGCTGCCAGAATGTTGGTTTATGAGGCAATTAAGACAGTCGATTTCGGTGGCAGTGAAATTGTAGTTCGTGTTAATGGTCAAGACACGCCATTTTACGATGAAGATGTTAAGGCAATGGTAAAAGCCGGCGTTGACGTTATTCGCTTGCCTAAAACTGAATCAGCTGCAATGATTCAAAAATTGGTAAAGGATATCGAACATTGGGAAGATGAATTTGACATTGAAAATGGTTCTATTGGCGTGATGGCTGCCATCGAATCAGCCAAGGGTGTCTTAAATGCCCCAGAAATTGCAACCGCAACGCCTTTAATGATGGGCTTGGCGGTATCTGGCGAAGACTATACTGCAGATATGCATACTCATCGTTATCCAGATGGTCGCGAATTGGAATTTGCGCGTAACATGGTTTTACAAGCAGCTCGGGCCGCAGACGTATATGCCTTTGATACAGTGTTCTCAAATATGAAGGATACTGAAGGCTTCTATCGTGAAACTAACTATATCCATGAACTAGGGTATGATGGCAAGAGTTTGGTTAACCCACGTCAAATTCAAATGGTTAATAAAGTCTTTAATCCAACTAAAGAAGAGATTGAGCAAGCTAAGAATGTTGAAAATGCCATTCGTGAAGCCAAAGCTAAGGGCTCAGGCGTTATTTCACTTAATGGTAAGATGATCGATAAGCCAGTTGTAGAAAAGGCTACCAGGGTTTTGGAAACAGCGAAAGCTTCTAACTTGATTGATAAAGAAGGTAACTACATTGGAGAATAAAGTAAAACGCGAATTACCAGATGATTTAATGAAAAAAATGAATTTGAAACCATTTGAAACTACTGAAATTGGTCATCCTGAAGTTAAGCGGGTTGCTCCAAAGGTAAGAGTTACTACTGGACAAAATAAGATTATTGATTCACTTGATGAGGTAATCAAGAATAACCTGAAAGATGGTATGACTATTTCATTCCACCACCATTTTAGAAATGGGGATTATGTTTTTAACTTGGTAATGGACAAGATTATTAGTATGGGTTACCAGGATTTAACCTTGGCTCCAAGTTCACTTACTGGTGTTATGAATGATAAAGTTATCGAAGCGATTAAAAAGGGAGTAATCACTAATATTACTTCTTCGGGTATGCGCGGTTCACTAGGTGATTTTGTTTCACATGGCGGCTTGAAGAATCCTGTAATTTTCCGCTCACATGGTAATCGTGCTCGTTCAATTGAAGAGGGCGAGATTAAGGTTGATGTTGCCTTCTTGGGTGTGCCAGTATCTGATCCCGCAGGTAATGCTAACGGTCAAGATGGGGATGCTGTCTTCGGCTCATTGGGTTATGCCCTAATGGATGCTCGCTATGCTAATAAGGTTGTTTTATTAACTGATAATATTGTTGATTATCCAAATACGCCTGCGTCAATTCAGCAAGATCAAGTGGATTATGTGGTTAAAATTGATAAAGTCGGAGATCCAGACAAGATTGGTTCTGGTGCCACTCGCTTTACCAAGGATCCTAAGGAACTCAAGATTGCTCAAATGGTTAACCAGGTAATCATTAACTCTCCATATTACAAGCAAGGGTTTAGCTTCCAAACTGGTTCTGGTGGTGCTGCATTAGCTGTCACCAGGTACTTACGTCAAAGTATGATTGATGATGGCATTACTGCATCATTTGCTTTGGGTGGTATTACTAAACCTACCACTGACTTACTTGAAGAAGGTCTAGTCAGAAAAGTTATGGATGTGCAGGACTTTGATAAGGGTGCTGCCCAATCAATGGCTAACAATAAAAATCAACAAGAAATTGATGCTTCTTGGTATGCCGATCCTCATAATAAGGGTGCAGTGGTTAACAACTTGGATGTTTCAATCTTGTCAGCTTTACAAATCGATACTGACTTCAATGTTAATGTTATGACTGGCTCAGATGGTGTCATTCGTGGAGCCGTCGGTGGTCACCAAGATTCCGCAGCTGGTGCCAAGATGACGATTATTACAGCTCCTCTTGTTCGGGGACGTAATGCGACTGTTGTTCCAAGAGTAGAAACTATTGTTACTCCAGGTTCATCAATTGATGTTTTAGTAACTGAAAGAGGAATTGCCATTAATCCAGCTCGCCAGGATTTAGTGGATGCCTTTAGTAAGGTGCCAGGACTTAAGATCTTGGATATTAATGAATTGCAAAAAATGGCTGAAAAACAAGTTGGTGTACCAAAGCCACTTGAATATACTGATCGTACGGTTGCCTTAGTTGAGTATCGTGATGGTACTATCATTGATACCATTAAGGAAGTTAGGGATTAGTTCAAAACGAAATGTATGAATAAGTAATCACAAAGGTGTCACGAAAGTGGCATCTTTTTGTTTTTATTAAAATGTTAAGTTGTATTTTTGCAAGAAACGTTTTTTAATTATTTGTGCAAATATTTTATTTTCAAGCATAAATATCTGCACTGGTTCTTTGCGTAAAAAAACACCTCGTTTTAAGAACGAGGTGCGCGTATACATATATTTTTCTGAGTAATTTTATTATGACACAAATTAGATTGATTTTCACTTATTTAGACTCATTATTTTGTTTTGATGAATATTTTTGTTAAAGTGAACTAATGCTAATGATTTTTTGAGGGGAGATAAATATGGAAAGTTGGTTATTTCTAGCATTGGTGCTAGTTGTAGCGTTATTGGGTAAAAACATGTCATTAATTATTGCAACGGGAGTGGTAATGGTGTTTAAATTATTACCGTTTACTAGTAAATGGCTGCCTACTATTCAAGCAAAGGGGATTAATTGGGGCGTAACTATTATTTCGGTTGCAATTCTAGTTCCTATTGCGACAGGACAGATTGGCTTTAAGGATCTGATTAAAACTTTTAAGTCGCCAGCTGGATGGATTGCCATTTTAGCGGGAATTGCTGTAGCTATCTTGTCACGTTATGGTGTTGATCAATTAGCAGCGGTGCCACAGGTGACGGTTGCATTAGTTTTAGGTACTATTATTGGAGTAGTGGTTTTCAAGGGTGTAGCTGCAGGTCCTGTGATTGCTAGTGGAATGACATACTTAGTAATTACGCTGTTTAACCTACATTTTTGAGGTATAATTATGAAAAGTGAGGCGATTTAATGATTATTGTACATGAAAATACGCAAGAGCGATTAGATGACTATCTTGAACACCGTTTGCGTAATTATGAAATAATCACGCCGCCGATTCCTAAGAAACCTGAGATTGTCACTCAAGATGATCATAAACAGAAAAATCGAAAACAAAAAAGGGACCATTAGGTCCTTTTAATTTTGGTCTAAATAAATGGATTATAAAATCTACCATGATCAAGTTGCCAGAGACCAACCACAATTAATACCAAAATCACGGCTGCGATCATTACAAGATAATCAGCTTTTTTAAATGATTGGGTGACATACCAGGTCCGTTTTTTCTTTGAGCCAAAGCGGCGTAATTGCATGGCTGTTGAAATTGTATCGATTCGATCCAAACTGGAGAAGATAAGAGGCATCACGATATTCAATGTCCCCTTAATTCGTTTGCCTAAACTAGCCTTTTTGGATAGTTCATTGCCACGTGCTTGTTGGGCAGCTGAGATATCCCAATAAGAATTTTGGATATCTGGGATGTAGCGTAGAGCTAGAGAAACAGCATAGGAAATTTTGTAACTAATGCCGATTTTATTTAATGAAGCAGCAAATTGACTAGGATTAGTAGTTAATAGAAACAGCAATACGATTGGAATTGAGCAGACATATTTTAAGAAAAGATTGAATAAGTAGAATACCTCTTGCAATGTTAATGTGAAGTAGCCGGCATGGATCAAGATGCTTTTAGAATGATAAATATTTTCACCATAGCTTGGCTGAAAGATGAAAACAAAAATCAGATTTAGCAACATGAAAACTACAATAAATTTCACGATAAAAGAAATCTGGCTCCACTTAATTTTTACCTCTTTAAACAAGAAAATTGATAAAATACAGATAGCAATTAAGAATCTGGTATCATAAGTTACCATACAAGCAACCGAGACTAGGAGCATAAAAACTGACTTAGTGGTTGCGTTTAATTGATAAATAAAAGAATCACCAGGTTGATAACCTAAAACTTGGCTCTCATTATGCATGTTTTTCATCCCTTTCTGCATCAATATAGGCGCGGACAAAGCTATCTGGATTTTCTAATTGATATTTGATAGCGAGATTATATAAGGAGGTTCGCTTCAAAGCGGCCTTTTTAATTAAAGCTTTTTCAGTTAATAACTTGATTGGATCTGTGTCAGCAATTAGTGTTCCGTCAGCAAAAGCCAGGGATCTGTTAGTGTATTCCATCAGCAAGTACATATCGTGAGTGATAATCATAATTGTTTTGCCTTGATCATTAAGCTGTTTTAAAAAGTTCATGATCTCAGTATAAGTTTGCCAATCTTGCCCTGCAGTTGGTTCATCAAGAATTAATAACTCAGGATTAAGCACTAAAATTGCAGCAATTGTGACTCGCTTTTTCTGACCGAAGGATAAAGCAGAGATTGGCCAGTTGCGGTACGGATAAAGACCACAAACTTTCAAAGTATCATAGACCTTAGTGCGAATAGTCTGCTCATCATAACCACGTAGACGCAAGCCTAGAGCTACTTCGTCAAAAATCATTTTTTGTGAAATCATCTGGTTAGGATCTTGCATGACATAACCAATCTTATCGGAACGCTCTTTGATTGAAAACTGCTTAAGGTTATCACCATCAAATAAAATAAGTCCCTCATTGTCGATAAAGCCACAAATAATTCGACAAAGGGTGGTTTTTCCCGCACCATTTTGACCGACTATTGAAACAAAATCGCCTTGATTGATTGTCGCTGTAACGTCATGTAAAGGATGAATCTGCAATTTACTATAACGGTGGCCGACGCCTTTGAGTTCTAATAGAGGATGAGTCTCTTCTTTTTCACCACTTAGGGTAATGTTGTTTTGCCATTCTTGCAACTGCTTAGCAATTTCAGGATCTTGGGGCAAAGCAGCGACTGAAGTTAGGTCGGGAATACGCGTAAGGTCGACGTTAGCTTTTTTTAAGGCATTTAAATAAAGAGGACTACGAACACCAACGTCTTCTAAACAATTCTCATGTAATAGATCATTTGGCTTCTTATCAGCTACAATTTCACCATCATTAATTAGGATAATGCGATCTATAGGCTGACTCAAAACTTCTTCTAGACGGTGTTCAATAATGATTACTGTCGCATTTAATTCTTTTTGAATGCGATCAATTAAAGCCATCGTTTTCATTCCTGAAGCTGGGTCTAAATTAGCAAGTGGCTCGTCAAAAAGTAAAATTGGTGATTCATCAACCATGACACCAGCTAGAGCAACAATTTGTTTTTGACCACCAGATAGATTTTGTGGCGCCTGCTTTAATAAATGCTCAATCCCTAATTCATCAGCCCAGCGATGAACAACTTGTTTCATATGATTTTGTGGTTGGCAGTCGTTTTCCAAAGCAAAAGCAATGTCTTCACCAACAGTTAAGCCGATAAATTGACTGTCAGTATCTTGTAGGATAGTTGAGGTGGTGAAAGAAAGATCAAATAGGTTAGTGTCTTTAATATTCTTGCCGTTAATAGTGCATTCACCGGTGATTTCACCAGTATCTAGATTGGGAATTAGGCCGTTAATACAGCGGCCAATGGTCGATTTACCTGAACCTGATGGTCCAGCAATTAACAATTTTTCACCTTGTTTGATAGTTAGATTAATCTGTTTTAGTGTTGGCTTGGCCTGACTGTCATACTTAAATGAAAAATCTTTGAATTCAATAATTGTTTTAGGCATTGTTTAATTCTCCTTGCGCAAGCTGCCTTTTTTAATCTTGGTTCCAGCATAAGCTTTAAGTAGGAGCGTGCCAATGACCATAATTGTAATACCATTAGAAAGCGTAGCCGAAATTCCTTGGACAAAAACTTTGTTAGCAGGTTCACTATAGATGATAATGTCACCGATTGGTGCAACTACAATCCAGGCGAGAATATTGGCAATAATTTGAATGATATTAAAAAAGATTATTTGTTTAATACCAAAAATACCATTTTTTAAGTCTAAGCGTTTGGCCGCTAAACCGATGATCCAGCCTAAAACAGCAGTAGCTAATACCCAGCTCCACCAAGTCTGCCCGTACATAATGAAATCAGACAAAGCATGTCCAATAAAGCCGACAATAAAACCGACCTTAGCGCCATAGATTGACGCAAAAAGAGCCAAAAAAGGAAAGACTAATTCAATATTTGTGTTAGGAATAGGCGTAGGAATCGATGTGAAACGTGCTAAAATAACATAGATTGCCGATCCAATTCCGATCGCTACAACATTTTTAACTGATAAACCCTTAGTATGCATATTTTTCTCCAAAATTTAGTATATTTACAAGGTATAATTAGTAAGCGGTAACAGTCAAGCTGATTGGGAGATTCAATCTATTTAATAAATTTGTAGAAGAATTACTAAGAGGGTATCCTTATATTAAAGAAAAGAATTTATAAATTAGAGGTAAAAAATGAAGCAGGATGAATTAAAGAAAATTAACCATGAAATAGGTTCGTATGTTGCTAAGGTAACCAAGACAATTTGGGTTGACGATAGGACATTGCAGATTGCCACAATGATGATTGATTCTTATGGCGATACCGTATATGTTTGGGTTGAGGAAGCCGATGATCATTGCCGCGTTAGTGATGGCGGACGAATTCTATTTAAGCTAGATCCTAATGAAGAAGATAAAGAGTTATATGAAACTGCGGAAGATATTGCGCTAGGGTCAGGTTATGAATTTGATGAAAAACACTGTGAGATTTTTGTTGATGTTGATCGCAAGAATGTGGCTCAGGCGGCAATGAAGCTGGCACAATTACAAGTAGCAATTTCATATTTAGGCTAAAAAAAGACATCCCTAAGTTTTCTTTGATTAGGGATGTCCTTTATTTTTAAGTCATTTCGAAAAACTTTAGACATTTGCCATCCTTCCTAGGTTCACATCTTGTGGCTTTTTACCATTGAGGTCAAAATTTGCAATTGCTTGTGCTAAAGCCATCATTGATACAACATCTGGAATACATTCGTCAATTCTAAACTCCATAATTCTCACCTCCCAGTCATTGTAAATCCAACTTTAGTAATTGTTGACCAGTACATAACAAATTTTAGCATAGAAAAAGCAGCCAATTTTTGGCTGTTTTTTCTATTTTTTATTGCTATGTTGCATAAAGATAAAGAAGGCAGAAATAATATTAACAATCACAGCAGGTAAGGCTAGAGCAGCGGTAAAGCCATATAGTGCATTACCAATTACTCCTAAAATTGGCCCAATTAGTGAGATATTCATGTTATGCGATTGCACTACTGCAACGGCATTAAGGATCACGCCGAACCAGGCAAATAAGTAAAATATTAAAGCTATTCTAGCAGTGAAGTCAGCTCCAAGGATGGCAAACCAAGAGCTAATGAATAACACACAATTGATCAGGTTCAGTGCACCAATCCATAAATCATATTTAGATTTTTTCATTTTTTCTCCTCATTATAAATAGTCTATCTCTGTATTACTTTAGCGAATTAATCGATATTTTGCAAAACGCGTTGGGCAATTGCATCATTAGTTACTAGATGAGTAATGATACCGCTACGTAAGGCGCCAAGGAGTGCCTCAGATTTAAAGCGATTGCGGACGACACAAAAACGAATTGGCGTTTTCATAATGTCATTCATGCTGATACCACAAATGTGTTGTTCGAAGTCAGGGAAAAATTCACCTTTAATATTATATGGTCGTCCCATGATCATTCCAGCTACATCGCAGTCAGGAATGTCTTTAAATAGTTCAGGTCCATAATTTTCTTTCAAAAATTGATTAGCTTGAAATGATTGGAAAGTACTAAGACCAGTGAAAAGCATGTCTAAGTGATGATAACAATTTTCAATTACTTTAAAATAAGGCTCATGTTTCAAGGCAGGCATGATCTTTGGATTTAGTATATAAAGTGGGGTTGGCAGACTTAGACTATGGGAATGCAATTTTTCTGCCGCATCTTGGGCCAATGGATTCTTCCTGCGGTTAGAATTAATTGGTTGACCAAGTAATTGAATAAAGTAAAGTTGCTCTAAGTCCTGCTCAAAAAAGTCGTTGATCACGCCATGCATTGTTGCACCCCAACTAATACCAGCGATTTTTGCTTGCTTTAGATAGGTTTCAATTTGTTTAGCAGCGAAGTTAACTACGGCTTCACTATTTTCATCGCGGTTGCCGGTAGTTTCGACAATAAAAGCTTCTTTTAATCTGAATCTTTTCTGAAATTCTCTCTCTAGTACCTGATTGCGTTTGATTCCACGCGAGATTTTAATTTTAACAATTCCACGGTTACGCGCTTCTTCTAGTGCTTTAGCGATTAAATATCGCGATAAATCATATTTTTGTGAGATATCAGCAATATTAAGCTGACTAAGGTAAAAGTCATGAGCAATGTTAGCAAGTTGTTCATCAGTTAATTGAGCCACTTTAAATCATCCTTTATTTCAAAATAACTTATATGTCTATTATAAATTTAAAATAATAAAAAGGAGCAGCAAATTTTAAAATATCAAAAATTATGATGAAGTTCCTGTGGTAGAATATAATAGTTATAATTATGCGAACTATGTGAGGGAAAGTAATAATAGCATGAGTGAAATTGATCGAGAACATCATTTATCAGAAAAACATCATATGAAGATTCTGTGGGAGGAATTTTTCAAGAGCGATAATAATACGATGGCGCAGGATGCAACATTAGTTGAAAAGGCCTCGATTGTAGGTCGAGTAGGTATTATGCTTTTAAGCTGTGGTACAGGTGCTTGGCGAGTACGTGATTCAATGGATACGGTTGCCAGAACCTTGGGCATTACCTGTTCAACGGATATTGGATTAGTGTCAATTGAATATACCTGTTTTGATGTTGATAATGAATCGTATTCACAGACTTTATCGTTACCAGCAACAGGTGTGAATATGACTAAGTTGAATGAAATGGAAAAATTCGTTCGGCAATTTGAAAAGGGACATGGGGAATGGACTATCGGTCAAATTCATAAACGCTTACGGGAGATTTCTCAGCAAAAGTCAGCGTATTCTCCGTTAATTTCGGGACTTAGTTCAGGCTTGGCCTGCGGCGGCTTTATTTTCTTATTAGGCGGCGGTCTTCCTGAGGTGATCTGTGCTTTCTTGGGTGCAGCTTGCGGTCAATATATTAGAGCAATTATGGGTAAGCACAGGTTAACTTTGGTAGCCAAGATTGCGGTTGCGGTTGCCATAGCCTGCAGTGTTTACTTTATGAGTTTTCATGTAGGAGAAATATTATTCCACATTAATCATGATCATGCCTATGGCTATATTGGTGCCATGTTGTTCGTAATTCCGGGTTTTCCATTTATTACATCTGGATTGGACATGTCTAAGTTAGATATGCGCTCTGGGCTTGAACGGCTGACTTATGCGATTTTAATTATCGTAATTGCAACGATGGCAGGCTGGGTTGTAGCAACAATTTTGCGTTTGCATCCAGGATCTATGCCTAAGTTAAAAATTGATCCAGGGACGTTGACCTGCTTGCGATTGCTGGCTAGCTTTTGTGGGGTGTTTGGTTTTTCAATTATGTTTAACAGTCGACCACAAATGGCAGCTACAGCCGCGGTAATGGGAGCAATGGCAAATACATTACGTCTTAGCTTAGTCGATTATGCTCAGGTTGCTCCAGCTTTGGCAGCATTTATTGGTGCTTTAACAGCTGGTCTATTAGCAAGTATTGTAAGGAAAAAAGTTGGTTTTCCAAGAATTGCAATTACTGTTCCATCAATTGTAATTATGGTGCCTGGTCTTTACATGTATCGAGCTGTATTTAACTTTGGAATCACGAATATTAATATCGGGGCTTATTGGATCGTAGAAGCGTTGATGATTGTCGTGGCCTTGCCATTAGGTCTTTTAGCTGCACGTATCTTAACTGATAAGAAGTGGAGACATGCAGATTAAATAAATTAAGGTAGAAAAAAGAGACAGATTTTTGGTCTGTCTCTTTTAGTTTGCGATTGTTAATTAATCATGCTTTCTTTTTAGTATAAATAGTTTGGCCTTATATATTAAATATTTATAATTTGATAATAAATAACTATTATATAGAAAAAAACGGCGTGATATCAAACCACGTCATTTTAAATCTGTTATTATTTTTTCGCTTTATTTACTTGGCAATTGCTAATGCCGTAACAACAAAGGCAGCGATCATGGCAACTACAAAGCCAACAATTCCTAACAATATATTCATTTTTGTCATCTTCTTCTATGTAATTGTTATATTCTGTATGCGGTACATATATTTACTATAACACAAAAGAAGAAGAATAACGCAATAAATTGTAAGCGCTTTTTATTCTTTTAGATCAATAAAAGGAGCATGGCAGAATTTGGCTAAGTCTTCTGGGTTCAAAAAGACACTGCGGCCAACTTCACCACTAGAAACACCAATTTCAGGATTTCCTTGCATAGAGTCATCCAAATAGATAGGAAACTTTTCCTTAAAATAAATTCCGATAGGAGTATTAGCGCCATGTACATAACCAGTTGTTTTGGCTAATTTCTTTAAGGGAAGCATTTCACATTTTTTGTTACCAGAAACTTTAGCTAATTTTTTCATGCTTAAATGTTCAGTAACTGGTACGACACCAACCAATGGACCAGTTTTATTTCCTTCGCAGACGAGAGTTTTATAGACTAAACGCTCTTTGTCTTCTAAAATAGAAGTGTTCATTTGTGCAACTCCGCCTTTATCTTCGGAGACAGCAAATTGAGCTTGACGATACTTGATTTTATTTTGGTCTAAGATTTTTTCGACCAATGTTTTTTCGAGTTTGTTCTTTTTATTTTTCTTCTTTGACATATTTATCACCTGTTATCATGATAGCATTATGCAAAGAAAATCCCAAAGGAGATAATATTAATGAAATTACTAATTATTAAAATTGATACTAGTCATGAAGTTGAAGACGCTTTGAGCGTTTTTGCTTTAGATAATCTGAATGCATTGGGTATTGAATCAAGAAAGCGTAGCGACTTTGAGCAAGCAGGCTGGTTGCATGATTCTACTGTAGTTGAAATGGATGACATTAAAGACTTACCTAAGGATACATATTTCTATGCTTATTTTGATGAAGAAGCAGATAAAGACGCATTAGTAAAAAAATTCCAAGATAAGTTAAAGGAATTGAAGAGCTATGGCCTAGATGTAGGGGATGCCAAAATTACAACTTCATACATTAAGGACCAAGATTGGAACACGGCATGGCAAAAGTATTATCACGTGATTGATTTTTCACGTCACTTGGCAATTGTGCCTGAATGGGAAGATTACAAACCCGCTTTTAAGGACCAGCAATTAATTAAGCTTGATCCAGGCTTAGCTTTTGGTACAGGAAATCACAAAACTACTCAATTAGCAATGATGGGCCTAGAGAGAGCAATGGTTAAGCCAATGAATGTAGTGGACGTTGGTACAGGGTCCGGTATTTTGGCAATTGCTGCATCAAAATTAGGAGCAACTGACGTTTTAGCCACAGATATTTCAGATGAATCAATGACTGCAGCTAAACAAAATGCAGCCTTAAACGATATTAATAATATTCACACTCAAAAGACTAGTTTGTTAGCTGATGTTAAAGGCAAGTTTGACATCATTGTTGCCAATATTTTGGCAGAAATTTTACTAGACTTGATTCCACAAATGGATAGTCATTTAAACGACGATGGTCAAGTTATCTTTTCTGGAATTGACTACCTGCAATTGCCTAAGATTGAAAAGGCTCTAGACGAGAATGGCTTTAAGGTCGATTTAACCATGCGTCAAGGTCGCTGGATTGGACTAGCAATTACTAGAAAAGAAAAATAAATATGGTAAAATATTATCAATTAAATTAAACTTTGATGAGAGGCACAATCTTTTAATGAAAAAACTAGGAAATAAAATCGAAGCAATTCCAATTGTCAGGAAGTTGAATTCTCATCGCTGGATGTCACTTGTCTGGTGGAGTATTTTGGTAATGATTTTGCCGTATATCTTTAGCATTTGCCGTGTGCCGGTAGTATGGCGAGAAGCAATTCTGTTTTTTATTATTAACAGCATCATTGCATACCATCTAGGCAATTTAATTATTAAACTTAACCTGTCCAAGTGGTGGATTTTCTTGTTACCTGTGCTTTTCTGCTTAGCAATGTTGCCACATTTTGCTTTGTATAATTTAATGTTTGGTTTAATTTACTTAATAATTGAAGCTTTTGGCTTAATGAATAAAAATATTTACCGCTAGAGGGGATGATCATAATGTCCAAATACATTGAAATGACGCATGATCAGGTAATTGATACCTGCAAAAAGTATATGAATAATGACCAGGTGGCCTTTGTTGAAAAAGCATATGAATTTGCCAATAAAGCTCATGCTGGACAGAAACGGGCGTCTGGACAGCCTTATATTATTCATCCAACGCAAGTGGCTGGAACTTTAGCTACATTAGGCTTAGATCCTGATACAGTTGCAGCGGGCTTTTTGCACGATACAGTGGAAGATACCCCAGTTACAAATGATGAGCTGAAGGAAAAATTTGGTGAAGATGTAGCTTTTATTGTTGATGGTGTAACCAAGTTAAACAAATATGAGTACAAGTCTCATCAAGAATTTTTAGCTGAGAATCACCGTAAAATGTTGATTGCCATGGCTCAAGATCTACGTGTAATTATGGTGAAATTAGCTGACCGTTTACACAATATGCATACTCTGCAACACTTACGACCTGATAAGCAGCGGCGTATTGCTTCCGAAACAATGGATATTTATGCACCGCTGGCTGATCGTCTAGGTATTGGGACAATTAAGTGGGAACTAGAAGATATGTCTTTCCACTACTTAAATCCCGAAGCCTATTACCGCATTGTTAACTTGATGGATGTCAAGCGAAGCCAGCGTGAAAAATATATTGCCGATACAATCAAGACTTTGAAGAAGACTCTAGATGAATTAGGCATTAAGTATGAAATTTATGGTCGTCCGAAGCATATTTATTCAATCTATAAAAAGATGGTTAATAAGCATAAAGATTTTGATGAGATTTATGACTTATTGGCCGTACGTGTAATTGTTAAAAATGTGCGTGATTGTTATGCTGTTTTGGGTACTGTTCATACTGAATGGAAGCCAATGCCAGGTCGTTTTAAGGATTACATTGCTATGCCAAAGGTTAACGGCTATCAATCACTCCATACAACCATTATTGGGCCTGGTGGTCGTCCACTAGAAATTCAGATTAGAACTGAACAAATGCATGAAGTAGCTGAATATGGTGTGGCTGCACACTGGGCTTATAAGCGTGGTAATTTTACTGGTGTTGAGCAAAGTACCTCTGGTGAAAAGCTGGATATGGTAAGAGAAATCCTTGAATTAAAGGATGAAACTAAAGATGCCGGTGAATTTATGAAGTCTGTTAAAAGTGATATTTTTTCAGACAGAGTTTATGTTTTTACGCCTAAAGGTGAAGTATATGAACTACCTAAAGGTTCGGTTACGCTAGATTTTGCCTATGCAATTCACACTCAAGTTGGTAGTCATGCTGTTGGAGCTAAAGTTAATAACAAATTAGTTCCTTTGGACTATAAATTACGCAATGGCGATGTTATTGAAATTATGACACAGACTAATGCTGCGCCATCGCGTGACTGGGTTGACATGGTGAAGACTTCAAGAGCGCGCAACAAGATTAGACGCTACTTCAGAAGTCAGGATAGAGAAGATAGCATCCGGCATGGTGAACAATTGATTGCTGACATGTTGCGCGATGAGGATCTTTCACCCAAAGAATTTATGGCCAGGGATCGAATTGAAAAGCTATTAGAGCACTTTAATTATCACACTGCAGATGAACTATATGCGGCAGTAGGCTTTGGTGATCTTTCTGCTCAAGCAGTGGTTAATCGCTTGACGGTTGATTTGCGCCGTGAGGAAGAAAATCAAAAACAAAAAGAGCTGGAAGAAAAGATTTTGAATTCTGGACAACAAGCAATTCAAGAAGAACAACCTAAGAAGAATTCAAATACTACAATGAAGGTTAAGCATAAAAATGGCGTCATGATCCAAGGCGTTAGTGACTTAATGCTTCATTTAGCTAAGTGTTGTAATCCAGTTCCAGGTGATAAGATTATTGGGTATGTAACTAAAGGTCGCGGTGTAACTATTCACCGAACAGATTGCCGTAATATCACCAAAGAAGCTGAAGAACAAGGCCGCTTAATTGATGTTGAATGGGAAAATGTTGAGGAAAATAGTGTTCAATCCTTTAATGCAAATATTGAAGTCTTTGGTTACAATCGTTCCAATCTGCTTAGTGACGTTATTAATAAGTTGAACTCACTTACTAAGAATATTAATAATATCTCTGGTAAAGTAAACGAAGATAATGTTGCACATATGTATGTCACAGTTGCTGTACGGAATGCAGATCAACTAGATGAAATTTTGAGTAAATTACGTGATATTCCAGACGTATACGAAACTAAGAGGTCAGATAATTAATGCGAGTTGTAATTCAGAGAGTAAATCATGCTCAAGTAGATATTGACGGTAAAACTGTGGGCAAGATTGGTAAAGGCTTTTTATTATTAGTTGGCATCAAAAATGGTGATGAATTGCCAGTAATCAAAAAAGCAGCTGATAAAATAGCTAAAATGCGTATTTTTGAAGATGAGGAGGGGAAGACTAACTTGTCTTTAAAGGATGTTAACGGAGAAATTTTGTCGGTATCACAATTTACGTTGATGGCAAATACTAAAAAAGGCAACCGTCCTAGTTTTGTTGATGCGATGCGTCCACCAAGATCGAAAGAACTTTGGGAAGACTTTAATCAAGAACTAGAAAATGACGGTTTCCACGTTGAGACTGGTGAGTTTGGGGCTGACATGCAAGTTAGTTTAGAAAACGATGGTCCATTCACGATTGTGTTAGATCTTTAGCGAAAAAATGAGACCGCAAAGGTTGACAATGTCTTGAGAAAAATATAAGCTAAGTAAGAATTATCGATGACAAAGAATGTAGATTAGCAATGATCTATTCAAAGAGACTGCTCGTTGTGGTGAGAGAGTAGATAGATCGCGGTCTGTGACACCTTTAACAGATAATGGATCGTTTGGCGAGCGTTAATCGCAGCAACCAAAAAGGTGGTACCGTGCTAATTTAAGCGCCCTTGATTAAGTTCAAGGGCGCTTTTTATTTTTAATCAAGTTATCAAAATATAAAAAGGATGATTAAATGAGAGTTCAAAAACCTAAGGGAACAGTTGATATTTTGCCTGATCAATCTGGTTCATGGCAAAAAGTTGAAGAAACTGCCAGAAATTTCTTCAATCGCGCAAATTATCGTGAAATTCGCACACCAAGTTTTGAAAATTATGAAATCTTTGCTCGTTCAAGTGGCGATAGTTCAGAAATCGTTGAAAAACAGATGTACGACTTCGATGATAAGGGTGGTCGCCATATTGCCCTTCGCCCAGAAGGAACAGCTGGCGTAGTGCGGGCTTATGTAGAAGACAAGATGTATGCGCCAGAAGTTGTTAAGCCATTTAATGTTTTTTATATGGAATCAACTTTTAGATATGAAAGACCACAAGCCGGTCGTCAACGTGAATTTCACCAAATTGGGGTAGAAAGCTTTGGCTCAAGCAACCCATTAAGTGATGTACAAACAATCATGATGGGACATGATTTATTGGGTGAGTTAGGCGTTAAGAATTACCAACTTCACATTAACACTTTGGGGAATGAGCAAGTACGTCAAGATTATCATGATGCTTTGGTTAATTATTTCACTCCTTTGAAAGATGAGTTATCAGAAGACTCACAAAGAAGATTGCGTGATAATCCATTGCGTATTTTAGATTCTAAAGATGAACGTGATAAGAAGTTCTTGCCTAAGGCACCTAAGATTCGTGAATTTTTGGATGACGATTCAAAAGCTAATTTTGAAGCAATCTTGAAGATGCTAGATCAACTTGGTATTGATTATGTAATTGATGATGATCTAGTACGCGGACTTGATTACTATACTGGAATTATCTTTGAATTTATGGTTGAAGATAAGAGCTTATGGGAAAGTGCAACTACTATTCTTGGTGGTGGTAGATATGATCACTTGGTAGAAGAATTCAATGGACCCGCTACTCCAGCCGTTGGTTTCGGGATTGGCGAAGAAAGATTGATGTTGGTGCTTGAAAAGCAAAATCCTGCATTATTCGAGAAACGCGGTATTGATTTCTTTATTACTAATATTGGTGACGGTACTGCACAAAAGGCAATTGAAATTGCACGTAGCCTTCGTAATCAAGGTTTTGAAGCTGACTTTGATGTCAATCAGAAGAAGTTAAAGAACCAATTCAAGAAGGCAGATCGTGAAGGTGCTAAGTATGTTATTACTTTAGGTGAAAAGGAACTGGCGAACGGCGTTTTGAATATTAAACGTTTAGCTGATGGCAAGACAATCGATTTAAGTCTTGAAGATCTAAATAACATGACTAAAATAATGGATGAATTGAAGGACTAGTAACAATGGAAAAGATCGAAAAAAGAACAGATTATTGTGGCAATATTACTGAAAAATACATCGGTCAAGATGTAAATCTCTATGGTTGGGTACAACGTGTACGTAACTTAGGTAACTTGGTTTTCATCGATTTGCGTGACCGTGAAGGCTTGGTTCAGATCGTTGTTAACAAAGATTCTGGTAAGAAGTTAATGGATATTGCCGATTCACTTGGTAATGAATATGTTGTTCAAGTTAAGGGGAAAGTTGTTAAGCGTTCAGAAGTTAACCCTGACATGAAGACTGGTCAAGTTGAAGTTGATGCAACTGAAATCATTATTTTAAACAAGGCTAAGAACCCTCCATTTGAAATTAAAGATGGAATTGAAGTCTCAGAACAAACTAGATTAAAGTATCGCTATCTTGATCTTCGCCGTCCAGAAGTTCAACAAGCAATTATTTTACGTTCAAAGATTTTGCGTGCTACTCATGAATTCTTTGATGAAAATGGTTTTATTGATATTGAAACTCCAATCTTAGGTAAGTCATCACCTGAAGGTGCACGTGACTACTTAGTACCATCAAGAATCTATCCAGGTAGTTTCTACGCTTTGCCACAATCACCACAACTGTTCAAGCAGCTTTTAATGGGTGCAGGATTTGACAAGTATTACCAGTTAGCTCGTTGTTTCCGTGATGAAGACCTACGTGGTGACCGCCAACCAGAATTTACTCAAATTGATATGGAAATGTCATTTGCTGATGAAGAAACTATTCAGAGTTATACTGAAGGTCTTTTGAAGAAAATTATGAAAGATGTCAAGGGCATTGATCTTAAAACTCCAATTAAGCGAATTACTTGGACTGATTCAATGAACAAGTATGGCTGTGACAAACCAGATACTCGTTACGGTATGTTGATTCATGACTTAAGCCCAATTTTCAAGGATAGTGACTTTAAGGTCTTCTCCGGTGCAATTGCTGATGGCGGTTTTGTTAAGGGAATTGCTGTTAAAAATGGTGCAAAAGAATACTCACGTAAGAAGATTGACAAGAAGGCTGACTTTATTAAACGTTTCCACGCTAAAGGTTTGGCTTGGGTTAAATTTGAAGATGGCGAATTTTCAGGCCCTGTTGCTCGCTTCTTGACTGATGAGAACAAAGAAGCTTTGAAGAAGGAATTTGATCTTGAAGGCGGCGAATTAGTAGTATTCGTAGCTGATAAGTGGAAGGTATGTTGTGATTCACTTGACCACCTTCGTCGTGAATTTGCCAAAGAAACTGGTATTGTTCCTAAGGGTGTTTATGACTTTGTTTGGGTTGTTGATTGGCCATTATTTGAATACGATGAAGGACTTGGCCGTTGGGTAGCAGCTCACCACCCATTCACTATGCCAGATGATGAAGGGGTTAAGTTGCTAACTACTGAACCTCATAAGGCTCACGCACGTAGTTATGATATTGTTATGAATGGTGATGAGATGGGCGGTGGCTCAATCCGTATCCACAAGCGCTCAATTCAAGAAAATATGTTTAAGGCACTTGGTTTCACTAAGAAACGTGCATATGAACAATTTGGTTACTTGATGGATGCTTTGGACATGGGCTTCCCACCTCACGCAGGTTTAGCTATCGGTCTTGATCGATTTGCAATGATGCTTGCTGATAAGGATAATATTCGTGACGTTTCAGCATTCCCTAAGAATGCTTCTGCTTCAGAACCAATGATGCATGCTCCAGCTCCAGTAGCTGATCAACAATTAGCTGACTTGGGGATCGAAGTTGAGGAAAAGTACCAAGACAGTGTAAAGGCAACTGAAGAGCGTCTTGAAAAGATGGCTGCTGAAGATGCTGCAGAAAATTCAACTTGGGATAAGTAATAAATCAATATAATAAAAAATAAGTGATCTCGCTTTGATTGAGATCACTTATTTTTTTATCTGAATTATAAATTATTAACGAAATTACTAATCCGAGCTAAACTTTCTTTTAATTGCTCAGTTGATGATGCATAAGAGAGACGGACATAACCTTCACCGCCCTTGCCAAAGTAGCGACCAGGAGTGACACCGACTTTTGCTTTTTGAGCCAGCTCAAAAGCGAATTGTTCATCATTGGTGCCATATTTTTCGGGGATCTTAGTAAAAATGTAGAATGCTCCTTGCGGTGTGGCCATTTCAAAGCCCAACTTTTCTAAGCCAGATTGCATAAAGTTTAAACGTGCTTCGTAGATTTCACGTGCTTTTTTAGGATCGTTTTGACCATTGCTTAAGGCTTCGACAGCAGCTATTTGAACGTTATCAGTAACTGAAGTAACTAAAAATGAATTAATCTTGCGGATGCTCTTCATGATTTGTTTAGGGGCAGCAATATAGCCTAAACGCCAGCCAGTCATAGCATAAGCCTTGGATAAACCGGAAATCAAAATATTTCTGTCAGGGATGTATTCAGAAAGTGAGTGATGTTTGGCTTTGCCATAAACAAGTTCTGCATAAATTTCATCAGTTACAGAAAAGATTTTGTATTCCTTAATGACATCTGCTAAGGCTTTGAGAGCTGTGGCAGAATAAACGCGGCCAGTTGGATTAGAAGGATCAGTTAAAATAATTGCCTTTGCACCTTTACCGCGACCATTGAGAACATGACGTAAATGTTCAGCTGTTAAGATGAAGTCATCTTTTTTAGTATCGACTTGAATAGGGATTGCTCCAGTCATTTTAATTAGCTGAAAGTATAAAGCCCAAACCGGAGTAGGAACCAAAATTTTGTCACCGGGGTTAAGCAAGGTCATAAAGACATCATTTAATGCACCTGTTGCACCGACAGTGACACAGATTTCACTTTTTGGATCATAATGTACACCAATTGAGCGGTCAAGGTAATTGCTAATAGCTTCAAGTAGTTCTGGCTTACCAGCTTGAGGAGCATAATGGGAATCATTAGCCTGAATATCACGAATTGCGGCATCTTTAATATGATCAGGTGTCGCTAAATCAGGTTCACCAATAGTTAACTTAATAATCCCAGAAATTTCAGAGACCTTTTGGTCAAATGCTCGAATTTTAGATGCGGTCAAGTTGTTTAGTCTCTCATTAATAGTTGAAGTTAAATCACTGGATAAATTTGGCATATATAAAGTTCCTTTCTGTATTATATAAATTTTAGAAACTGTCAAATCTTTTGTGTAAATAGATCTTTCTCGTAAATTGATTTTTTAAT
>NZ_PCZI01000079.1:0-366 GCF_002554085.1 Lactobacillus sp. UMNPBX1 | reverse complement strand
ATAAAAACGCTTGACCACTCAATAGCGCGTTTCTTAGTTAGGTAAGGGCGTCGCCCTTTACTAACAATTTCGCCATTTAGATCATAAATTGTATAACTGGTTGCGGTAAGAACGCAGGTTAATGAAAGCATTGTTTTAGCCATTGGAATATGTATCCTGGTTTTATCAATCGTTACTTCGTTATACCGGTTTGGTTTAACTTCAAATTGCTTAAAAACTGGATAATCTATATCAGGCAATTTCAAAAATGATGTTTGTTCTTCTTGCCATAGGTCACTAATCTTTTTCTTCTTTTCATAGTGTACTCGTTGCGAATCTTTTTTTAGTTTATCGGCTAGTCGTTGATTCAAATTTTCAAAACTAATT
>NZ_PCZI01000078.1:0-372 GCF_002554085.1 Lactobacillus sp. UMNPBX1 | reverse complement strand
ATTACACACGCTGCTAGGGCCTCTCAAAGCAAGAAAGAACAAGCAGATAAAGACATGGTAGCTACTCAAGAAAAAGAAAAAGCTGCCAAACAGCAGCAAGAACAACAAGAACAGCTACTAAATCAACAGCGACAACAACTACAAACTTTACAAAACCAAATTAACGATGCTGACGAACAATTAAAGCAACGCAAATTACAGCGCGTTAAGGAAGCTCAACAGGAAGTTGACCGTAATAACCTAATGTACGGTGATAATGAACCAATAACCGCAGACAATATCAACGATGTTGAAGCCTCCATCGACCAATGGCGCAATGATCAACGGCAACAATGGCAAACAGATCAAACCAAACACACTAAGCTTATTAAT
>NZ_PCZI01000077.1:0-372 GCF_002554085.1 Lactobacillus sp. UMNPBX1 | reverse complement strand
ATTACGCAGACTGCCATTTGGGTTTTCCTCAGCATACCGAAAAACAACCTGATGATTCTTTTCAAGGCGGTCAAGTGTCTCTTTATCTGCAAAATAGCTTCCGTCAGCATGAGCAATTGGCAAAGCGATTCGTTCGTGCTTTTCATATTGTTGAGTAAAGATCGTTTCATTATTAACCACTTCCAGGGGAACGGTCTTGCAGACGAACTTTTGACTATCATTCCGCTTTAACGCCCCAGGAAGAAGACCGACTTCAGTTAAAATCTGGAAACCATTGCAGGTTCCAAATACTGGTTTCCCTTCTTCTGCCATCTTGATAACCGCTGGCATAATATTAGTAAAGCGAGCAATTGCCCCCGCTCTTAAGTAGTC
>NZ_PCZI01000076.1:0-379 GCF_002554085.1 Lactobacillus sp. UMNPBX1 | reverse complement strand
AAACGATCTCGTTCTTTTGTTTCTTCTTCAGTTAAGCCTTCTTCTTTATTCTTATGAGCAAGTTCATTAATTCGCTTCAATAAAGCATCTTGTTCTTTCGATTCAGCCATTATAATCATCTCCTTAATAAAGTCGATTTTACTTATTTTATAAAATCAATGCAAATCGCGAACGTACGTTTGAAA
Source organism: Lactobacillus sp. UMNPBX1 (assembly GCF_002554085.1). Classification (NCBI taxonomy): domain Bacteria; kingdom Bacillati; phylum Bacillota; class Bacilli; order Lactobacillales; family Lactobacillaceae; genus Lactobacillus; species Lactobacillus sp. UMNPBX1. Next base: position 194 of record NZ_PCZI01000076.1, on the reverse strand, counting down.
TATGCATCCATCTATGATAAGCTTAACACAATTAATGATAATGAGGTGTCAATATGGCAAAGGTAGCAAAAAATAAACAAATGGCCGTCCTAAATTATATTCACAAACAAGTTGAAGATCATGGCTATCCGCCGACTGTTCGTGAAATTTGTAGTGCTGTTGGCCTGTCTTCAACTTCAACAGTCCATGGACAC
>NZ_PCZI01000075.1:0-380 GCF_002554085.1 Lactobacillus sp. UMNPBX1 | reverse complement strand
CAGCGGTCGTAATGATATTTTAGTTGATGGTAAGAAATTCTCGGGGAATGCGATGTATTCACGTAATGGAAAGACGTTCTCCCATGGAACTTTAATGCTTGATGTTGACTTAAGTGTCGTCGCGGATGCCCTTCATGTGGCAAAAGATAAGATTGCTTCAAAGGGGATCAAATCAGTTCGATCACGGGTTACGAATCTTCGTCCATACTTGGATGAAAAGTACCAAGATATTGATGTGCCAACATTTAGGAATGAATTGATAAAAGGTCTCTTCCATGTTGACGACCTTGAGGAGATTAAGGATAAGCAATACATGGTTACCCCTGAAGATCAAAAAGAAATTGATAAGATCTATGAGCAGTACTATAACAACTGGGATT
>NZ_PCZI01000074.1:0-383 GCF_002554085.1 Lactobacillus sp. UMNPBX1 | reverse complement strand
GCGGGAAAGAACTTGGTTACCAGGCATTGGCATTAACGGATATTAATGTAATGTACGGTGTGCTTGACTTTTACCATGCATGTCAAAAAGCCGGTATTAAGCCGTTGATCGGATTAACATTGCAATTGAACGGTAAGGGGACGGATCCCCAAGAAATCATTTTATTAGCGCAAAATAAGAACGGCTACCAAAATCTAATGAAAATTTCGTCAGCCAAGATGACGGTCAACGGATATGAAGCAGGCGAAGGTCCGCTAACACTGGAACAAATTCAAGCATTCACGCAAGATTTAAAGGTGATCATTACTGAGAAATCACCAGTCTTTGCGGGAATCCGCAATCATAGTTTTGAAGTCGCAGCTGATTTTGGAAAGCAGTTGTTG
>NZ_PCZI01000073.1:0-383 GCF_002554085.1 Lactobacillus sp. UMNPBX1 | reverse complement strand
ACGGAACGCCACTGGTTGTTTACGACGTTTCCCAAATCCGACAGCAAATTCGGAGCTTTCGGCGAGTATTTGATGCTAATCAGGTCGACTATGCGGTCAGTTATGCAAGTAAGGCCTTTGCCGCAATTGCAATGTATCAGGTTGCTGCTGTCGAAGGGGCTCACGTTGATGTCGTTTCGGCTGGGGAGCTTTATACAGCAACTAAGGCTGACTTCCCGATGGAACGGGTAAGTTTCCATGGTAATAATAAGTCGCGTGAAGAGCTGGAAATGGCGGTTGACCACCATGTGGGGACGATCATGATTGATAATTTCCATGAGATTGAATTATTAGCCACGGTGCTTGAAGAACGCGATGAATCCGTTGACGTAATGCTAAGAATC
>NZ_PCZI01000072.1:0-384 GCF_002554085.1 Lactobacillus sp. UMNPBX1 | reverse complement strand
CTTCGGGTTTAGGCTCTTCCGGAGTTGGCTCTTCGGGTTTAGGCTCTTCCGGAGTTGGGTCTTCCGGAGTTGGCTTTTCCGGCTTAGGCTCTTCAGAAATCTGAATTTCCTCCATTGGTGGAACTAAGTCCCAACGGTGACTTTCACCTTTGATAGTAACCTTGTCTCCGATGATGTTACCATCCACGTTTACATTTGTAGTAATGTGTGCGTTTGAAGCTAGAATACTGCCTAAGTGGCAGTCACCATCAATGTTCAATGAGTTAAGGTTGGTACCAAAGTTCCACAATAACTTGTTAGCTTGACCATGCTTTTCACTAGAACCATTTACATTGTTTTGGTCTGAGTATTCTAAAACCAGATGTGTCTTTACAGTCAAGTCTC
>NZ_PCZI01000071.1:0-385 GCF_002554085.1 Lactobacillus sp. UMNPBX1 | reverse complement strand
AACCCGCGACCCCCACCATGGCAAGGTGATGTTCTACCACTGAACTACTTCCGCGTAATATAAATGCCGATTATACGACTTGAACGTACGACCCCCTGTTTACAAGACAGATGCTCTACCAACTGAGCTAAATCGGCATATTGTCAATATGTGGTTGGCAATACGGGTGGTGGGACTTGAACCCACACGTCCGAAAACACTAGAACCTAAATCTAGCGCGTCTGCCAATTCCGCCACACCCGCATATATAGGGTCATGAGCCGTGAGGGACTTGAACCCTCGACCCACGGATTAAAAGTCCGTTGCTCTACCAACTGAGCTAACGACTCGATATGGAGGATACAGGGCTCGAACCTGTGACCTCCTGCTTGTAAGGCAGATGCTC
>NZ_PCZI01000070.1:0-386 GCF_002554085.1 Lactobacillus sp. UMNPBX1 | reverse complement strand
CGCCCGAAAATCCCCGTATTTTAATGCGGGGATGGATAGGGCCAAGCTGACCTAGCAGTCAGCTTTTTTTATTAAAAAAAGAGACATACGTTCGACTTTCCTGTAAAATATAAATATCTAATCTATGAGGAGGCGAAATCATGAAAAGAATGAGCAGTTTAGCCTATCATTTTGGCGTTAAGCTTCGCTTTTATCCTAGTTCTAAGCAAAAGAAAATCATTAAACTAAACTATGATGCTCAACGCTTTGTTTACAACTCTTATGTAGGACGCAATCGAAGTAATTATCATGCTAAGCACTACTTAGCTGTTAGACAATGTCAAGCAATGCCTTTTGCCTTTTCTATTCTTAATAATTATGAGACTAGGCTGGCAGAAGAAGTAGTC